>CAMGSV010000026.1 GCA_946061495.1 uncultured Spirochaetales bacterium
ATGGTGAATCGAATCTACTAGGGTGCTTGGCTGGGAGCACATCTTGTGTGCTCCCTGTCACACCTGATATTTTCTCAGAGGTATAAAACCATGAAAATAACAATAAGAGTTTCAATCCTGTGTCTGCTGATTCTGCTCCTCACCGGCTGTCCAGAGGAAACCATAATAGTTGACCCTGCCCAAGAGTGGAATGCGGAATTTACCATAAAAAACGAAACCTCCCAAGGAGTGTCCCTCATATTTAAATCCTGCGAAAAAACCCGGGAATGTTGGGAAATCATGCAGTATTCCCAAAAGGAGGAGCTCAAGGCTGGGGAACAACGTACAGTAGTCTTCCAGATGATTGCGGTTCTTACTATCAGAGCCACCCTCTCCTTCCTTGCGGAGGTGGGAGGCAAGACCTACATTGGCTGGGAAAAGGAATCCCTTGTGGACCGGCAGCCACAGCCCGCCGCCCTGCTCCAGCCTGCACCTGTGCAAGACCGGCTTGGCTACTTCCATCTGGAAAACGAGAGTGCCACCTGGCACGGCCCCAAACCACCAGAAGCCCGCTGCCACAAGGCTCGCCGCCCACCGCCCGCTACACCGTCACCATCACCGACGGGCCGGACGGCATGCCCCAGGCAGAGTTCAGGCTGGTGGAGCTATCCTATTAGGCATCGATTTCCTCCAGCAGGTTGTTGACGATGAAATCCCGGCGGGAGGGGGTGTTCTTGCCCATGTAGAATTCCAGCAGGGGCTGCACCTCCTTCAGGGCCCTCACCTCCACCGGCACCAGGTGCATGTCCGCCCCGATGAACTGTCCGAACTCCTTGGAGCCAATCTCTCCCAGCCCCTTGAACCGAGTCACCTCCACCCCCTTCCCCAGCTCCTTCATGGCGGCATCCCGCTCCGCCTCGGTGTAGCAGTAGCGGGTGTCCTTCTTGGTGCGGACACGGAACAGGGGGGTCTCCAAAATGAACACACGGCCTGAGGTCACCAGCTCCTCGAAGAATCCTAAGAAAAAGGTGAGCATCAGGTTGCGGATGTGGAAACCGTCGTTGTCCGCATCGGTGGCGATGATGATGCGGCCGTAGCGCAGTCCGCTGATGTCGTTCTCGATTCCCAGAGCCGTCATCAGGTTGAACAGCTCCTCGTTGCGGTAGATCTCCGCCCGCCGCTTGCCGAACATGTTCAGGGGCTTGCCCCGCAGACTGAAGATGGCCTGGGTCATGGGATTGCGGCAGCCCACCATGGAGCCGGAGGCGGAGTCTCCCTCGGTGATGAAAATCATGGTGTCGTCCCCCTTGGCATCCCCCAGGTGGTACTTGCAGTCCTTCAGCTTGGGGATGTTCAGGGCAATCTTCTTGGCCGCCTCCTTGGCCTCCTTCTTCACGGCGTTCAGCTCCGTCCGCAGCCGCTCGTTGGCGGCAATCTTCTGCTCCAGGGCTTTTGCGGAGTCGGGGTTGCGGTGGAGCCAGTCGTCCACGGCGGCCTTGGTCTCGGACACAATCCAGGAGCGGATGTCCGTGTTGCCCAGCTTGTTCTTCGTCTGGCTCTCAAAGACGGGATCCTTCACCTTCACCAGCAGGGCGGCGGCAATTCCCTCCCGCACGTCCTCGCTCTTGTACTGCTTCTTGAAGAATTCATTGACCCCTTTCAGGAAGCCCTCCTTGAAGGCGGAAAGGTGGGTGCCGCCGTCGGAGGTCTCCTGGCCGTTCACAAAGGAAAAGTAGGTCTCCCCATAGGCGTTGGAGTGGGTCACGGCAAACTCCAGCCGCTCACCCTTGTAGTAGCCCAGCTGATAGAGGGCGGTTTCCGCCACCTCATTGTTCAGCAGGTCCAACAGGCCGTTGTTGCTCACGTATTCCTGGCCGTTGCACACCAGCTTCAGTCCGGCGTTCAGGTAGGCGTAGTTCCACAGCCGCTTCTCCACGAACTCCATATTGAAGCTGTACTGGCCAAAAATCTCCGTGTCCGGCTCGAATTCAATGTAGGTGCCGTCAGCCACCTCCGGCTTCGTCTTGCCGTTCCGCTGGGACACCAGCGTTCCCCGCTGGAACACCGCCTCGGCGCACTTGCCGCCCCGCACGGACATGACCTTGAAGTAGGAGGACAGTGCGTTCACCGCCTTGGTGCCCACGCCGTTCAAACCCACGGAAAACTGGAACACATCGTCGTTGTACTTGGCGCCGGTGTTGATGACGGAGACGCACTCCACCACCTTCCCCAGGGGAATGCCACGGCCGTAGTCCCGAACCTTCACCCGGCTGCCGGAAACCTCTATGGCCACCTTGCTGCCATTGCCCATGATGAATTCGTCAACCGAGTTGTCGATGACCTCCTTCAGGAGGATGTAGATTCCGTCGTTGCGGTTGGAGCCATCCCCCAGCCGCCCGATGTACATCCCGGACCGGAGCCGGATGTGCTCCAGAGGGCTGAGGGTCTGGATCTTGGACTCGTCGTATACGTTTTTTTTCTTCTCACCCATAGAATTGAGTATAGCAAAAATAGCGGATGTAGCCAAGTCAAGTTATTAGCAACGGTCAGCCGAACCTCACCTACAAACTTTTCTTCCGGTTGGGATCGAAAAAGTGCTTTGCGAATTCCTGGTCATCGTGGGCGATGTGGGACAGAATCCAATCCCTTAAAAACGAGGAGAACTCAAAGGCAGTCTGTTTGGTAGCAACAGGAAAGGCATTCAGCACATGGGTGACACTTTCCACGAACTCCTGATGATACTGCTTATGCTGCAAATACCTTGGATAATTCGTCTGCTGCATCATCCGTTCCTGCGCCACAAAGTGAGCCTTGGTATATTTCACCGACTCACGCAACGCCAGCGCAAGGGCTGCCTTCCAGTCCACAGCCTCACCACGATTACGCTCCATCAGTTTTGCACGAAGCCTATTGCAGAGAGCCACCAACTCCTTGTTCTGGGTATCCAGCATGGAAATACCCATCTCATATTTCTTCTTCCATGGAATCCATTCCACAGGAGTCTGCATCTCTTCTCCCATTTCCGCCCTCAAAATCTTATTTCCCAGCAGCCTGTTGCTGCATACGCACCTTGCTAAAATATTCCAAGATTGGGCGCACATACAGCTTGTCCTCGCAGGCCACATGGGACAGAATCCAATCCCGCAAGAAGTCCAATAGGGAATAGGCCTCCTGCAAGGTAGCCAAGTCAAAGGTCATCAGCTGCTTTGTCACCTGCTCCACAAACTTGATGTGCTGACTACGATGAATGTCGTAATCCTTGTAGTTGCAGGCCTTCATCAGCTTTTCCTCGGCGGCAAAATGCTCCTGAGTGTAGGAAGCCAATTCCTTCAAGGTGTTAGCCAAGGACACGTGCCAATCAATGCCTTCCTGGGAGGAAAAATCCTTTAAATCACACCGCAACTTGTTGCACAACTCTACAAGATGATGGTGCTGCTTGTCTATACTGGGAATCCCCAACTCGTACTTTTTTTCCCACTTAATCCATATATACCGCTCGACAGGCTCTTCCTGTCCGTTGAGAACCTGGTCCTTGTCATCAATACTCATATCATACCTCCTAACGTATCAGCTATGCTATCCTAAAACAGACATCCCATCATATCAGCTGCCCTTCTGTCTGCAGTATTCCACAATGTGGCTCTGGAACTGCCGATCCTCGTAGGCGATGTGGGTCAGCACCCATTCCTTAAGGTAGGAGGCGAATTCAAAGGCAGTCTGCAAGGTAGCCACCTTAAAGGACTCCAAGATGTGGGTGATGGTCTCCACGAATTCCTGATGACAGCGACGATGATACTCAAAATTGGGATAATTAGACGCCTGCATCAGCTTTTCCTCAGTGGAAAAATGCGTCTTTGTATACTGAACCGTCTCCCGCAAGGCTTCCGACAGGGCAGTCTGCCACCTGGCGCTCTCGCTGGAGCTATGGTTCATCAGCTCCGTCCTGAATTTATTGCACAAAAAAACTAGATGCTTGTGCTGCTCATCTACTATGGGAATTCCCAACTCATAGGATGCATCCCAAGGCATCCATGCGTTCGCATCATCGTATTGTCCTACCATCTTCCTGAGAACCTCCTGCAAAAAACATTGATATTAGTATACCACAATTTCTGCATTTTTGACTTTTTTTTTTCAAAAAGATTTACATCTTGAATTCCTCCCCCAGATAAATCTTTCTTGCCACCGGGGACTCCAAAATCTCCTCCTTGGATCCGTGGGCAACGATTTGTCCGGAGCTGATGATGATGGCCCGGTCGGTAATTTCCAGTGTGTCACGAACATTGTGGTCCGTTATCAGCACCCCGATTCCCCGCCGGGAAAGCTTGCTCACCATGGACTTGATGTCGCTGACAGCGATGGGATCGATTCCTGCAAATGGCTCGTCCAGCAAGAGGAATTTCGGCTCGATGGCCAGGGAACGGGCAATCTCTGTGCGACGACGCTCACCACCAGACAGGGTGTAGGCCGGCTGCTTTCGGATACGTCCGATATCAAATTCCTCTATCAAGTTCTCCAGACGATTCCGCTTCTCTGCCAGAGACAACCTCCGCTGGGTTTCCAGCACTCCCCAAATATTCTGCTCCACCGTCAGCTTCTTAAACACAGAGGGCTCCTGGGGAAGATAGGAGATACCCATTCGAGCCCGCTTGTACATGGGCAGCCGGGTAATGCAGGTATCATCCAAAAAGACTTCCCCCACCGTAGGACGATAGAAGCCCACAATCATGTAGAAGGAAGTGGTTTTTCCTGCACCGTTCGGCCCCAGAAGCCCCAGAACCTCTCCGGTGGTCATGGAAAAGTCCACCCCTCGTACCACCTTCTTCTTGCCAAAATTCTTGTACAGACTAGAAACTCTCAGCACATGGCGTGGCTCGGAGCAGCCTTCCTGCCGGACAGCATCCTGAGGATGGGCATCCTGAGGATTGGCATCCTGAGGATGGGGCTCATTGAGATTGTCATCCAGCAGCATCACTCCCCCTTTTTTTCCGTCACGGAACCTTGCACACGCCCAATCATGGTTATCTCCTCCGTATCCAGATTGAACAGAATCTCCTGGGCACGAAAGGTGTCCTTACCCCGCACCACCTGGGGATTGCCAGTCATCTCCAGCAGCTTTTCGTCTTTGCGGTATAGTGCAATGGCACAGGTACAAACACTGTCCTCCTGGGTCAGTTCCACTTCAACCTGCATCAGAGCAAGGGACTCCTGCTCGCGGTACTCAATGCGCTGGGCCTTTGCCACCACATCGTTCTCCTGGTCATCCAGCACCACAGTGCCGCTAAAAACGGCAATCTTCTCCTGGCGGTCATACTCCATGGTTGTGCAGGTGAAGGTGAGGCCGTCCTTCCGCTGGACTCCCCGCACCGAGCCCTCCGCCTTGATAAAACGAAAATCCCTTCCATACAGCTCCATGATATCCGCCTCAATCTCCATGTCCTCAGTCTGTATTCGGGCAGCTCCCGAAAGCTTCGTGTAATCCTCCCCTTCCTTCATGGAGCCGGTCATGCGTTTGGCACTGAATTCGATTGACTCCTCCTGAGAGTCAGCACTGCGGGACTGCTGGGGAAAGGCCTGCTGCACCCACAGGCAGAAGCAAAGACACAGCATCAAGGAAAATGGTTTTCTCACTGTGGGGCATCCTTTTTCCTACGAGTATAGATGGTGCCAGACACCTCCCCGCTGAACTGGAAGCTTCTGCTAACAGCGCTGGCGGAAAGGCCAGTTCCAACCAGCTCTATCCTGCTGGTAGACTCTCCATCTTGGCGGTCATCCCTACCGCTGCTGCTGCCCCGCACCAATTCCAAGGTGTCGTTGCCCCCCGCAGTCAGCTGCTCACGGACACCATCCCATTTCAGGGCTTGAGCCCGCACCACCATATTCTCCTGGATGGACTCGATGAACACCTCACCCAGCAGGGAATACTGCTGGTCGGTGGAATTGACGGAAATCAGCTGGGAATGGCCCTGTGCAGAAAGCTCCCCCTCTTGGTTATAGGTGGAAAAGGAGACCTCCATTCCATACAGTGCCTTGTCATCACGGTACTGCTCCAGCTGGGTGCTCCCCATCTGCATTCTCACCCTGCCATCCTCATAGCTCAGGTACTCCACCTCCATGAACACCAACTCCGGAATGTGGTCCACCTGGGGCTCCTCCACCTTGTAGGAGAGGGAGCAGGCGGTAAGGGAGAAAACAGAAAGTGCCAGCAGCAGGAATCGAACCATCATTTTTTCAGGGCCGCCGCCACAAAGGATACGAACAGGGGATGGGGCTTGGTGGGCCGAGAGGTAAACTCAGGATGGAACTGGACGCCAATTCCCCAAGGATGATCCTTCCACTCAAAGGCCTCCACCAAGCCGTCCTGGGCGGTGGCTGCAACCACCAGGCCACAGTCCGCCATATCTTGGGTATAGCGGCGGTCAAAGGCATATTTGCTGCGGTGGCGCTCGGAAATCTGGGAAGCTCCATCGTAGACGGCGGCCAGACGGGAGCCCGCCTCCAGCTGAATGCTGGCAGCTCCCAGCCGCATGATACCGGCCGCCGCCAGTCCCACCTGCTCCTCAGGCAGACTGATGACGGGATGGGTGGAGCTCTGAATAAATTCCGTGGAGTCCGCATCATGCCACCCCAAAATATTCCGGGCGGCCTCAATGGCCATCATCTGCATTCCACTGTTGATGCCCAGATAGGGCAGCCTGTGCTCCCGGGCATACTTCACACCGGCCAGCATTCCCAAAAAGCCCCGCTGGCCGTAGCTGTCGGGAATCAGCAGGCCGTCAAGACCTTCAAAGAACTGGGACACATCCCCCACCGCCTCAAGACGCTCCGCCTCGATCTTCCTGATCTCCAGCTTCACGTTGTGGGCGCTGACGGCGGCGTGGAGCAATGATTCCCGCACGGACTTGTAGCAGTCGTCCTGAAAATTCTGCCGTCCCATGACACCGATGACCACCCTTCCCTGGGGATTGTTGAACTTGCCCAGAAAGTCCTGCCAGGGACGGAGATCCGCCTGCCGGTCTCCCAGTCCCAGCCGGGAAAGAATCTTTGCGTCCAGCCCCTGCTTGTGGAATTCCAGGGGCAGCTCGTACACGGTGCTGTTGACATCCACAGAGGTGAACACGGCGGAGGGCTCCACATTGCAGAAGAGGGCAATCTTCTTCCGCAGCTCCTCGTCCAGGGGATTCTCCGTGCGGCACAAAAGGATATCCGGCTGGATGCCGATCTCCTGCATCTTCTTCACGGAATGCTGGGTGGGCTTTGTCTTCAGCTCGCCGCCAAACAGCATGGGCACCAGGGTCAGGTACAGGGACAGGGCGTTCCCCTTCCCCAGCTCCCGGATCAGCTGGCGGGCAGCCTCCAGGAAGGGAATCAGCTCGATGTCTCCCACAGTGCCGCCAATCTCCACGATAACCACGTCGGCGCCGGTGTGGCTGCCCACTGCCAGGATGCGGCGCTTGATCTCGTCGGTGATGTGGGGAATCACCTGAACGGTGCGTCCGTTGTAGCGGCCGGAGCGCTCGTTGCTGATGACCTCGTTGTACACCTTTCCCGTGGTGACGGAATTCAGCTTTGTCAAAGATACATTGGTAAACCGGGAGTAGGTTCCCAGGTCCAGGTCCGTTTCCGCCCCGTCCTCGGTGACATACACCTCCCCATGCTGATAGGGACTCATATTTCCTGCATCCACATTGATATAGGGATCACATTTCATCATGGCGACAGAAAGGCCGCAGCACTCCAAAAGGCTTCCCACAGAAGAAGCCGCCACGCCTTTGCCAAGACTCGAACAAACACCGCCGGTCACAATAATGTACTTACTCATGCAGCAATTTTCCCGCTATTACCTGCTTTTGTCAATGGAGAGGAAAAGAAAAGCTTGCCGCAAAAAGAGAAACTCATTCTATCTCCCGCATGCTTTTTTTTATCATAAGACAACTTCACAACCTTCCGTTTTAATGATAACATTATTTTCGTATCTGGAGTTCCCCCATGCCTGAAGACAAGAGTAAGTTTCGTGTGAATAGGTCTGTTCTATTTCTGAATATCCGAATAGTCCTTACTATAATCATCTTCCTGTCGGTTTCCATTGTCATGATCTATGACAATCTGAACCTCAAAGGCTTCATCACCCACCGCACCAAGAAATTTGCCCAGGATCTGACCTTCCAGCACGCCGCCAGCATCACCAAGGAATGCACCACCAGAATGCTGAACATGGACATGATCGCCGACTCCCTGGTGCAGACCAACAGCACCTCATCCTCACAGCAGCTCCATGAATTCCTGGCACGAAAGGCGGAGCTCAGCGTCTTCAACGAGCTGCACTTCATCGGCATCGACGACCTCATCAACACCAATTCCCATGACACCATCACCCTCCCCAACCACGAGCTGCACCTGCCCCACGTGGACCTCCTCCTGAATTCCCAGGAGCTGGACCACGCCTGCATCACCTACGACGGTGTCAGCAACATCTACTACACCCGATTCGTCGCCCAGCAGGACAAGCCCCTGGGCATTCTGGTGGGTATCCGGGGAAAGCACAACCTCCAGGACCTGATACAGATGAAGGTTCTGAACAACCAGACCGTCAGCTGCATTGTGGACAAGAACAGCGGCATCGTGGTGGCACCCACCAACGCCCACCTGAAGCAGGACATGAACCTCGACAACTTTATCATGTTCACCGAAAGCCAAGGCAGCAGGGTGGCAATCCAAGCGGTGAAGGAAGACATTTCGAGCCTCACGGAAGCGGTCCATCTGGTAAGGAACAACCAAGACAAAAGCATCCTGATAACCTACACCCCCCTGGGCATCAATGACTGGGGACTGGTCACCTTCATCCCGGAAAACCTCATTGCCGTGGGAGCCCAGGACTACATCCTCAGAACCCTCCTGATCTCCGTGGTCTCAATCTGCCTGTTCGGTATCATTGCCATCACCGCCTTCATCTCCTACAAGAACAACAAGCGGCAGATGGAACGCATTGCCTTCCACGATATGATAACGGGGGGCTTGAACAACGAGGGGTTCCAGCTGCGGTTCCACGAGATTGTCGCCAAGGCCAAGGGCAACACCTATGCCGTAGCCCTCATCAACATGCGGAATTTCAAGCTCATCAACGAGAAGTATGGCAAGAAAGAGGGCGACCGCACCCTGAAGCACATCCACCATTCCATCACCACGTGCCTCAAGACAAACGAATTCACTGGACGAATCAGTGCCGACCGCTTCTTCATCTGTCTACGGGAGCACCAGCAGGAGGCCATCGAAGGGAGACTCAAAGTCATCTGCCGGGAAATCAACAGCTTCAACACAGCGGGCACCCTCATCCACCTGCTAGAATTCCATTGCGGCGTCCAAATTGTAGACGACACCACCACCGATGTCACCCGCATCCAGGACCATGCCCGCCAAGCCTACGACCTAGCGATACGAGAAAACCTGTTCTGCGTGTTCTACCAGAAATCCTTTACAGAAAAGCTGCTGTGGGAGCAGGAGCTGGACATGATGTTCGAGACCTCCCTGCGGAACAAGGAATTCAAGCTCTACCTGCAGCCGAAGGTGGACCTGGAGACAGGAACAGTCTGCGGGGCAGAGGCACTGGTTCGGTGGCTCCATCCAGAAAAGGGCTTCATCTTCCCCTCCGACTTCATTCCCCTCTTTGAGAGCAACGGCAAGATTTGCCGGCTTGACGCATATATGTTCGAGGAGGTCTGCAAGGTGCTGCACCGCTGGCATCAGCAGGGCAGGCACCTCATCCCCATCTCCGTCAACCTGTCCCGGCAACACTATTTCCGCAACCCCGAATTTCTGGACAGCTTTGCCAAGATTGCCAAGCACTACAATATCCCGCCCCGCATCCTGGACTTTGAGCTTACCGAATCAATCTTTTTTGACACGGACCAATTCAATTCCGTAAAGAAGAGCCTCAAGGAGATGCACGACCTGGGCTTCCTCTGTTCCCTGGACGACTTTGGCGTGGGATTCTCCTCCCTGGGGCTGCTGAAGGAATTCGACATAGACACCATCAAGTTCGACCGTCAGTTCTTCCTGGACGTTTCCACAAAAAAGTCAAAAACCATCCTGGAAAGTCTCATGAGAATGTCCGAGGAGCTGGGCATCAAGACCGTGGCGGAGGGAATCGAAACCCACGAGCAGCTGACCTACCTCAACGAAATCAACTGCGACATGATCCAAGGCTACATCTTTTCCCTGCCCCTAGAGACGTTAGAATTCGAGCTGTGGCTGGATAGCCTGGAGAACAGGAAACCTTCCGTATCGAAGGAATAGCACCGCCTGTCCCACGGACATGACAACAATCTTCCCATTGCTAAGGCCATTTTTTTCTGCTATAATGATTAGTTGTCTATAATAAGGAGGTTTACTCATGAGAAGCATTAGCTCTGTCATACTTACATTGGTTCTCTCCACCACCACCCTGCTGTTCCTGGTGGTCTCCGTCGTAAATTATCGAACATCAAAAAATCTCGTCCTTGACCAAACCCACCTGCAGCTGATGGATACCACCACCTTGACTGCCTCCGAAACAGACAGCTGGCTGGCCCTGCGAATTACCGAGGTAGAAAACCTGGCCAGCAGCCCCACCCTCAAGAGCCTGGAGCCCGCTGCCATCAACGCCTACCTGGGACGGATGCTGGGAGACAACGGCCCCATGCCCAATTACAACAGCTTCTGGCTCAGTGATCTGGAGGGCAACTGGTATTCCCCCCTGGGAACCTCCGGCAGCATTGCAGACCGAGACTACTTCTGGGAAATCCTCGAGGTAAAGCAAACCGTCATCTCAAATCCCCTCATTGGACGCGCCGACGGTAAACTGGCGGTTGTCGTTGCCGTCCCTGTGGAGATTGACGGCCAGATGCAGGCGATTCTTGGAGCCAACGTAAAGGTTGCCGAGCTTGCCAACAAAATCAACAGCATCTCCATCGGAGAGAGCGGCTTCACCACCCTCCACCAGAACAATGGTCTGGTAGTGGTGGACAAGGATGAGTCAAAGATTTTGACCTACAATCCTCTGGAGGACACTACAAGCCCCTACTACCCCCTACGGGATGAAATCATACGGAAGGACACGGGCATCATAGATGTGACGGCCAATGGGGAGCAGCTGTACGTTTCCTTCGTACAGCTGAAGGAAACTGACTGGATCATGATTTCTACGGTGTCCGCCAATGAATTCAAGAGGCCCATCTACCGTCTTTTTGTCATCAGTGGCATCCTTTTCCTGATCATGATAGTCACCTCCGCCATAGCCTACTCCTTCATCCTGCAGTATGTTTTGGTACGCCCTTTGAGAATGCTGAACAGTTCCATGCAGGAGTTGGTGAGTGGTGACGCCGACTTGACACGCCGTTTGGAGCTGAAGTCACTGAAGGAGATAATGGCCCTCACCAGCAGCTTCAACCAGTTTACCGAGAAGGTCCATGATATCATTGGCGGCGTGCAGCACTCCAAGGTTCGGCTGGAAAGCGTCGGACACGAGCTATCCTCCAGCACCTACGAGACCGTATCCTCCATTAACCAAATCACAGCGAACATCAACAGAATCAAAGGACAAATCTCCGACCAGAACAATGGTGTCGCAGAGACTGCTGGTGCCGTGAACGAGATTGCCTCCAATATTCAATCCTTGGAACGCATGATCCAGTCCCAGTCTGCCCAGGTAACACAAGCATCCGCCGCCATTGAGGAAATGCTGGCCAACATCCATAATATCAGCAACTCCATGAACCGCATGGCCAACTCCTTCCATGGTCTGGCCTCCGACATCCAGCGGGGAAACGAAAAACAGGCTGACGTCAACCAGCGTATCATGGAAATCGAGCGGCAGTCCCAGATGCTCCACGAGGCAAACACCGTCATCGCCTCCATCGCCGAGCAGACAAACATGCTGGCTATGAACGCCGCCATCGAGGCAGCCCACGCCGGCGATGCAGGACGGGGCTTCAGCGTCGTTGCCGACGAAATCCGCAAGCTTTCCGAGACCTCCTCCGAGCAGTCCCGCAACATCGGAACCCAGCTGACCCACATCCACAGCTCCATCGAGGATGTGGTGTCTGTTTCCGAGGAGTCAAGCCAGTTGTTCAACTCCGTCTCCAACCAGATTCAGGAGACAAGCAACCTGGTCACCCAGATGAAGGGCGCCATGGACGAACAGGCTGAAGGCTCCCAGCAGGTGGGAGAGGTGCTGAAGCTGATGAACGACAGCACCTTGGAAGTCCGCACTGCATCCCAGGAAATGTCCATGGGCAACCGGCAAATTCTGGAGGAAATCCGCAAGCTGCAGAATTCCACCGACACCATGGCCACCAGCATGGAGGAAATGAACAAGGGCGCCCAGCGGATTTTTGAGCGGGGAACCATGCTGGCAGACATCTCGGAAAAGATGGCCACCACCATCGACGACATAGCCTCTCGCCTGAATCAGTTCAGGGCTTGAGACAAGCTCAAGGGCTTGAGACAAGCTCAAGGGCTCAGAATAAAAAAATGGGGCTGGATCGAACGGTACGCTTCGAGCCAGCCCCTTCTCGTTATTCAGTCTTCCTCCAGAACAAAGTGAACCTTCTTTGCCCCGCAGAGCGGACATACCCAGTCATCGGGAATATCCTTGAATGATGTTCCTGGTGCAATTCCTCCATCAGGATCACCAACCCCAGGATCATACACATAACCACAAATCTTGCAGACATATTTTTCCATATTTAACCTCCATAGACACGTTTCTTCTTAAAAGATATATCCTTAAGGATACCTTTTCAACTCCATCGGCAGCCTCTGCCCCGTCAATTCAGCAGCTCCTCCAGCTGGGTATTCAGCAGCAGCATCTCCTCATCATTGGTGTTCAGGGCCACCACCTGCTTCAAGTAATACTGGGCCTTGCGATAATCCTTGCGGTCAAAATAATAGCTGTACAGCTCAAAGAGGGAGTCGCTGTTTCTGGGATTTGCCGTGAGGCTTTGCCGCAGATCTGCCAGCTTGTCGGTATCGTTGGTAGCCAACAAGCTCCGCTGGTAATACAGGAAGCTTTTGAGCTGGTTGGAAGCGCTGGGCAACTGGCTGGCAATCAGAGAACGAACCTCCCCCTTGTTTCCCGCCGCCGCCAGCACACGAATATACAGCTCCTTCACTTCATCGGAATCGGGGTGCTGGCTATACAGCGTCGTAACCTCCCGTTGGGCCTCACTAACCCGTCCAAATCCAAGACAAGATCGAATATAGACCAGTCGCTGGGAAAGGCTGGGATTTTCCTGCTCCATCAGACGGGAGCTGTTAGTGTATGCCACATTCCAGTCCCGTCGGACAATGGCATCTTCTGCCCGGATGAAGATGGCATCCTCATTATTGGAATCCTGGGCAAGAATCTCCTCCGCCAGCTCTCCGGCGGTTCTCCCCTTTACCCTGTTTCCCGTAATGGTGGCCAAATGGGCCGCCGCCAGCACCACATCAGTGTCATCGGGATACAGCTCCAAGGCCTGCTCCGCCGTAGCAGATGCGGCGGCAGTATTCTTGTTCCATTCGTACTGGATGCGGGAGCGCAGCAGCAAATAATCCTTGGACACCTTGTCCACCCGGGAGTACACGTCCAGCAGGGGAACCGCCTTCACATAGTTTCCCTGGTCCATCAGCACCGCTACCCTCAGCAAGATGAACTGGGAGTTGTCCGGCTCCTGCTGCAGCACCTGGTTGATATAGTTCTCAGCGACGGCATACTTACCGGTACGAGAGGCCAACTGGGCCAACAGCTTCAGCAGCTTTATGTTTCCGGGATACAAGTCCAGCAGATGGGTGGCAGTCTCCTGGGCTTCCTGGTATTTCTTCTGGAGGAAATACGTTTCAGCCAGAGCATAGTTTGTCTCAAAGCAGCTCTCATCCAGGTCGGCCGCACCTTTGAACTGCTCTTGGGCAGCTCCCAAATCACCCATCCGTTGGTACAGGCAGCCCAAAAGATAGTGCACCAGCACGGAGTCAGGACGAATCCGCAACCCCTCCTCAAGGGCGGCCTGAGACTGGGAATAGTAGTTCCCGTTGCTTTGGGAGGTGAGAAGCACCAAGGAAGGCAGTACAATAGTAAAGAAGTCACTGTTGCCCGTATTCACGTCGTAGATGCCCATTTTGGCCGACTCAATGGCAGCAGTATAGGCATTAGCCTTAATGTCCGAGGGCATGGTGATGGTGTTCCGCTGGGAAGGCCAGACAATGGACATGAGGGAGGAGGCCACTGCCAAGATCACCCTCTCCGGCTGGGTGGAGGGAGTGCGAATCTTGGAGGCCGCCCGCTGAATCGATGCCGGGGAGCCAATCTCCATGTCCTTCATGATGCTGGAATCCGAAAAGGAGAAGAAGCCCGTATCCTCCTGCTCCGGCACGAACAAGGGAGTAGCGGCCTCCAGGTCAACAGGCTCCGGCTCAGGACTGCTGGCGCAAGAGACGAATACAACCAGAAGGAGGGTACTAAACAGGAGATTTCTCAGGTCAAGGCTTACAGTGAACAGCTTCAATTCGTGTCTTCCAAATCATTGAAGTCATCATCAGCATCTTCCAGCCGAATACTCCGCTTGTTCCATATGAAAAACAGAATTACCAGACAAAAGCCTGCCGCAATCAGCAGCACCGGCCACCATCGGCTAGCAAACTGGAGGAACGGCTGCTGAATTACATCGAGGGAGAACAAGAGGCAGCAACCTCCAAGCAACAGCAGCGATACGGACGGAATCACTTGGGAAATCCTTGCCCGACGATAAACAAAGAGACCTGACAGCAGCAGGGAAACTCCTCCGATTACAACCACAAGGGGCCACAAAGCATCCAAGGTGTAAGGAATATGTTTTGTTCTGATAAAGAATAGCAGCAACCCTGTCAGGACAAGGAAGAGACCGGCAAACATCACCGACTTTCGACGGAGCTTGACGATGGCGAGAAACAATAGACAGCCCCCCAAGGCAACACAGACCAGATGGTGGATGCCAATAACCTGCATCTCAATACCTGAGGAAGAGATGCCCAGCAGCAGGATGCCCAGCAGGACAAAGGCTATTCCCGCCCCCAGAAGGAGGTTAAAGGAAGTCTTCTTATTCTGGTGTTCCAGATGGTGCTGTTCAGACATAACTCCTCCTGTGGCCTTGGAAAATATTTCGTTATAGAATACACTATGATGGCAGTCTTGCCAATAAGTTCTGACCATGATAAAATAAAAAAATGCTACAAACCATTGCAAGACTCACGGCAAGGCTTTGCCTGGGATTGACTGCCGTTTCACTCCTGCTTCTTGTCACTGGATGCGACACCCCGTCCAATTCCTTCACCGAAACGCAAGAGCAGCTGCATGCCATCCTGAAACAAGAAAATCTTCCTGCTGAAAGCAAATACACCATCATAAACAGAATCGCCAACAACCTGCTGGCCACCGAGGAGTACAACCAGCTGATCATCCTCCTCACCGGCTATGTGGAGGAGAATCCGGCGGATATGTACAACGCCTACTGGCTTTTGATGACTGCCTACGCCTATATGCAGCTAGAGGCAAAGCCCATGGCGGAATACTACTTCGACCGCATCATCAACACCTGCCAGGACTTGGAGGTGCAGGGTCAGTCCATCCACTTCTTGTGCCTCCAGAACCTGATTCAGATCAGCCAGAACTCAACCCACCGCATCACCTATTTCAATGAAATCATCTCCCGCTTTCCCCAGCTGGTAAACACCACAGAGCTGTACTACCGACTGGGAGTGGAGTACGAGAACGAGGGCGAGTGGGACCTAGCATTGAAATCCTTCTCCGACTTCCTGGCCCAGGAGGACGCCTCCTCCATCCAGATTACCGGAGAGCCCGATGCCTACAACTACGCCCAGCGACTGGTGGACTTCAACGACTCCCCCAAGGACTGGACCTTCGAGAGCCTTGAGGCCTTGGAAAAGGCCGTAAAGACAGCCATCACCAACTACAACTACCGCCTCCTGGACAACTACAAGTCCAAGGTGAACTTCTTTGCCATGTCATGGCGTCAGGATGCCTACGACACCAACAGCCAGGAAGACTTCTCCATGCGGGGCTTCATGCGGGGCAACAGAATCAGATACAACGCGGAGTTGGACGAGGCCTCCAACCCCAACGAGGCATATCTTCGCACCTGGGGCTGGAACAACTACGTTTCCGTCTGGTACCTGTACTTCAGAAAGGTGAATTTCCCCATTGACCCAGAGATTCATGGCCGCTGGGAGTGGGCCGGCATCTATTACGGTGAGATGCTGTGATGAAGCCTCGCCGTTTTTCCTCTGTCCTCCTGTTGGGCTGCGGCCTCGTTCTTGCCAGCCCCAGTTGGGCCGATTCCCTTCCAGCCCACCAGCCAGCCACATCGGAAGACCTTCCCACGGAAGCGGCTTCCTCAGAAAACGCACCTGCAGAACCTGCACCAAAAGAAGCATCGGAAGGGGATGCCCCTGGAACAGGTGCCATTACGGAGGAGGTTCCCGAAGAAGCAGCTGATGGAGGTGAGCCAGGCACAGCATCTGAGGAACCACAACGCCCTCCGCGAAAGGAGCTGGACATCCATACCCCAGAGCACATCCACATCCAGAAATACCTTGACGAATACCAGCGCCCCTTTGGAACGAAATGGCTCACCGCCGTACTGGAAACTGGGGCTCCCTACCGCATGTATGCCCGTCAGCAGCTGGCGCTCAGCAATATGCCTGCCAGCCTGGAGTATCTGCCGGTGGTGGAATCCGAGTACAAGGTCACCGCCAAGTCCCGGTCAGGGGCTTTGGGAATCTGGCAGTTCATGGAGAACAGCATCCATCCTTTCCTGGAAAAGGACCAATGGGTAGACGAGCGGCTGGATCCCTGGAAATCCACTGACGCCGCCATAAAAAAGCTACAGGACAACTACAATATGTTCGGAGACTGGGCATTGGCTCTGGCCGCCTACAATTACGGTGCTGGTGGCCTGCGACGTACCATCAAGGCGGCGGGCGGTGTGGACAACTTCTGGGATCTGGCGGACCGGGGACTCCTGGTGAACCAAACCACCATGTATGTACCGAAATTTCTGGCGGTGGCGGAAATCGTCACCAATCAGGAGCACTACGGCCTGGAGTTCCCCGAGGTCAGCGAGGCAGACCTGATTCGATGGGATGAAGTTACCACCAAACGCTCTGTGCCACTGCAAATGCTGGCCAAGGAAATGAATATTGACGTCAGCATCCTGAAATTCCTGAATCCGGCGCTGATTCTGGGAAGAACCCCTCCTGCCAGGGAATACACCCTCCGTGTCCCCCTGGGAACAGGAACGGAGGCACAGCAGGCCATCAGCACCATGGTTCTGCCCTCCTATGAGCATACCTACAAGGTGGTGAAGGGGGACACCCTCTGGGGCATCTCACGACGGTACGGCTTGACGGTCACCGACCTTTGCGATGCGAACAACATAGAAGAAAACGCAATTTTGCCTATAGGGAAGACCTTGTACATACCGATAATGGAATAAGGTGAAACTCGTGAAAAACTTTTATTCAAGTGCACTATATCGGATTTTGACAGGCTGCCTCCTCATTGTAGGTGGTTTTTTGCCGCTGGCAGCCCAATCGGTTACCTCGGAAAGCATGGTGGATTGGACCACTCGGACCTTCAGCTCCACCATCAGCCTAGACATGCAGCAGGCGAATCTCTCCTTCCCCACCGGCAAGAACACTGCCTTGAACAGAATGAATAGTCAGCTTCCCCTCCTCATCAAGGATCCCTTGCTGGCGCTGAAGGTTGACTCCAATTACATGCTCAGCGACCTGGTAGTGAGCGACCAGCTTCCCTTTGCCAGCATTACTGCCATCATCGAGAATGGTGGCAAGACTCCGGGCATCTTTAGTCAGACGGGACTTGCCCTCAGCATGGGCCACCAGCTAGACATGACCAACATCGGAACCCTGATGATCAAGCATAGCCAGCCCTATAGCCCCAAGGAGCCCATCCAGCAGGTGGCCAGCCGCAGGTATACCGGCATCATCATCGATGCCCGTGGCAGCCTGCCGGTACAGGGGGAGTACGTACAGGATCAGGTGGAGCCCTGCTTCTTTCCCACCATCTGGGACGACAACATGAACCGGCTCTACGAAAAGAACATGACTAAGGCTGCCGTCGCCCAGCAGAAGGGCATTGTCCACTACGATTATTCCGACGACGAGTCCCGCTATCAGGAAAGAATTGGAACGGACCCCCTAAGGATCAAGGCACGGAAGGTCTACGGAATCAACAGAACCGACCCGGTCATCTCCCGCAACGATGCCCTCAAGATTCTCTCCATCCCAGAGAACATCAACCTCTTGAACGAGGGACGGGTAGTGGTTCTTCTGGACAAGGAACGGCTGATCCATCCAGCCGGCGCCCCCAACAAGGACGATGCCTACTACATCGTACTGCGTGAGCTGAAGAAATTCATCTACGACGACAAGGTTGATGATGTGGCCGTAAAGGACGAGGCACGTGGAATCCAGATTTCCATCCAAAACCTCCAGTT
>CAMGSV010000027.1 GCA_946061495.1 uncultured Spirochaetales bacterium
CTGTGGCGGGGCTGGCGCAAGCGCTTTGCCAGTCGTCACAGCATTTTACCGTGCAAGGAGGCGGCCGATGACTTTCCCCATGTAGCGGCAAGTCATCGTACCCCATTGCGTCGCAATCTTTCCCCGGAGGACACAGCCTTGCAGGAGGGAAAGGTTGTCAACCTGCAGCTTGCCACCAGCCGACTGAACGGTGTAGTGGTGGAACCAGGCAAGGTCTTCTCCTTTTGGAGGGTCATCGGTAACCCCACCAGCAGGAAGGGATACCAGCAGGGCATGGTTCTGCTGAACGGCCGCCCATCCTCTGCCGTAGGAGGTGGCTTGTGCGCCCTGTCCAATCTCGTTTACTGGATTACCCTCCACACGCCGCTTACCGTGGTGGAACGCTACCGCCACAGCTATGACGTGTTTCCCGACAGCAACCGAACCCAGCCCTTTGGCAGCGGGGCCACCTGCCTCTATAACTACCGTGACCTGATGATTCGCAACTCCACTTCCCAGCCCTATCTCCTGTCGGTCTGGACAGACCACCACTACCTGTACGGTCAGTGGCGGACGGGGCAACCAATTGTCCATCATTACGAGGTCTATCAAAAGAAACACTGGATTACTGCTGAAATCGGCAATGCCTATGTCCGCCACAACACCATCTGGCGGCACCATTATGTAGATGAGGACGGAAAGCGACACACCCTTCCCGATGAATTCGTGGCGGAAAACCATGCCCTCATGATGTATGAACCATTGTTGGAAGAGAGCAATCAAACATGACAGCGAAACAAGAAAAGGTCTTTTCTGCCGTCCTTCTTGCAACAGCCTTCACAGCCCTCTTCCTTGCCCGCCTTTTCATGCTGAATCAGTCGCTGGAGCCAAATGGCCTGGACGGCTACTACTACGCTTTGCAGGCAAAATCCTTGATGGAAACCGGCAGGCTGGAAAACCCCAGTCTCCAGCCTGGCTATTATTTGTGTGGACTAGGCGGCATTCTGACAGGTGATGCCATTCAGGGAGTCAAGCTGTGGGCAGCCCTTTCCGCTGCCCTCACCAGCCTGGCCATCTGGAAATTGCTCTTTGTCCTGACCAAGAGCAACCTCCTGTCCCTCCTGGGGTTCATTGTCTGTGGATTGTCCCCGTCCTTCGCCACCATGAGCGTGAATTACATCAACAACCAGACAGGCATCTTTTTTCTCCTGTGTTATGCCATCTGCATTGCCTTCTGCATCAAAAAAATCACCTGGCCACGGATAGTAATTGCCCTGGTTTTTTTTCTACTGTCTATGGCCAGCCATAAAATCACCATGGTCTTGTCTATAGCAGGAAGCCTTGGCATTTTTTTGTGGCTGCTGGTTTCACGAAAAATGACCGGGCGGAAGCCACCATCAAGAGTCAAGCTCCTGTTTGCTGGAGTCAGTGTGGCATTTGTTGCCATCTTGGGATTCCATTTCTTTCAGCTTCACAGTCCGAGATTCTTCCAGTCCTTCTCCCTGCCCCAGCTCCCATTCCAATCCTCCTCTTTCCAGCGGGTGATAGGAAAGTATGCGTCATGGGAAATTGCAGCACATAGTGTACTCTTGTACCTTGTTGGCCTCTTCTCCTTTATAGTACGGATTCCAGGAAGAGCATTGGCCCTGTTGATTCCAATCCTCTACTTCCCCTTCTGGAATTTGGAGAGTGATATGGGACAGCGAATGCTGCTCAATGGCCTTCCCTTGGGAATTCCGCTGGTATTGTATTTTGGATGGAGCCTTCTGACAAAGCTTTCGGACAGGATTTCCGCAGAAGGCAGCAGCTTTCCGTCCATTACCGGGAAAAAGTCCCTGCTCTTTTGTTCCACGCTGTTGTTCGTGCTACTCGTTCCTTCCACCGCAAAAAACTACGACCCACAGACAGACCCACCCTACAGCTATTACAGGGAGGTCATCCAGTCAGTAAGTTTGGAGGAGGACAGCCTGCTCATCGCCCACTTGGGGCTGAACCACGTCTATACATATCACAAGGACTTGAAGGACGCCCTGAACTGGCTTCCCAATTTCTACATTCCACCGGAAAGGACATGGAGAATTGCCTGTGGTCCAAGCCATCACCACATGGCTGCCTTTTTTCCAGATTTGGGCTCCCAAATCAATTCCCTGATTCAGCATCTGGACGGCCCATACACCTTGATTCGGGAGGATATATGGCAGGAATATCTCAGGCGGGAGGACAAGGAGATAGCCGAAGCATATAGAAACTGGTTCAATCCCCATCAGGTACGGCCAGACTACATCAGAAAGTCCAAGGAGACACCCCAATGATTTCACTTGTCCGCTTCATCCTCAGCTTTTTTCTGGACATACTCCCCTCCTCCTGCTACGGCTGGAGACGGTTCATCCTAAAACTAATGGGAGCAAAAGTGCATTCCACCACAAAAATCAATGCAGGGTTCAGGCTCTATGGTTCCGGGAAGCTGGAGATTGGCCGCCAGACATGGATTGGCCGCAACTGCCGCTTTTACACCATCGGCAATTCCTGCATAAGAATCGGCGAGGGGTGTCAGGTGGGGCCGGAAACCATCCTGAACTGCCAGAGCCACCACCTGGGAAGCAGCCGGAGCAGGGCCGGCGACTGCATCATCCAGGACATAAACATAGGATCAGGATGCTGGATAGGAACTCGTTCCACCATCCTGTGCCAGGAAATTGGCTCTGGTTCCGTAGTGGGCGCCGGCTCACTGGTACTGAACACGGTTCCTTCCAACGCCATGGTGGCAGGAGCTCCTGCCACCGTCAAAAAGCGCTACAAGCCAGACTGAACCGTCTGATTCGGCTTCACTCGACCTCCATCTCCACCATGACATAGGCAGTGGAAGACTCTGAATCATACAGGGAATTCACCACCCGGTAGTCATGGCTGCGGCTTGCCACCGTCTCCACCACCTCGTAGAGCCGCCGCTCCTGATTGGTTTCATATCCACGGCTTTCCCTTGCCACGGTTATGCTGATGGCAGAAATTGCCTCTGCCACCGCCGCAGCCTCTGCCAGCTCCAAAGCCACAGCCCTGTCCTCATGCCGCTTCATGCCCCGGCCGGCAGCAACATCTGGGGAGGTGTCCAAATCAGCCGCAAACCACAGGGGCGGAGGATTTTTCCTGATTTCACCGGCAAGGTTCTTGGAAGCGGCCTTGGAGCCACCGGCGAGCGTCCGCCCCATTTCCTGCCCCAACTTTTCCTGCAGCTGCTGGGAACCGCTGGTAGCCACATAGTTGACTTTCGCCTCCTGGGGGGCCATCATCCCGGTGCCGAGCGTCTTTGTAATTGAGGACACGGAAATGGAGCCGTCAAGCTCCACCTGTCCGCTGGTATACACTTCAGAGGAAAAGGTCATGTCATACATACCGACCATGCCGGAGCGGGTAATCATTTCAAGGCTATAGACTATGGTGCCGTCCGGCTGCACCACCAAAGGCCATGGCTCAAAGTCATCTTCTTTGGGCTGGGCATAGTGCCAGAAATACAGTCCATCCTGAACCAGCACCTGTTGCTCCCGCCCTGTTCCCGGATCTGTCAGCACAAAGCTTCCGTCATATCGTGAATCCGCCCGATCCTGAGCACGGGAGGGAAGCAGCTTGCCCCGCACCAGAAGGTTCCGCAGGACACCGCCGGACTCCTCCACTCCCTGCCAGTAAAAGGTTCCGTCGTCATGATATTTTCCTGTTACGGAAGCATTGTCCCGACTGGAAATCCGTCCCGAAGGTGAAATCTCCAGCAGGTAGCCGTAGTCCGGCTCCACAAATCCCGAATCCTGCATCTGCACCACCACATTGGAGACTGTCTTGGTGTAATCCTGATACATCCTCATGCCTGCCGACTGCTGGTACAGATAGCTGCTTTCCGTGAAGGAGAGCAGAAGCTCATAGTCGTAGGTGTAGAAATTCCCCGCAAGAGAAGCCTTCGGCACCGAACCACAACCTGCAAAACAAGAAAACACCACGAGGACAAGCACGGCCCCTGCAATTTGATGATAGCTCTTCCTTCCCATGAAATTACCTCCATACGGGGGAAGTCTACCACAACAAGGGCACAGGAACAAGATTCACGAAAAGGAAGCGGCACTGGCGGCGGGTTGGGCGGCTGCCTAGTCCGTCATCTTCCGGTGGACATAATACTCAACGCCCCTATTCCGCCACTGCCACACAAACAGCCCCACCCCAGACAGCACCAGCAGGCCGCCAAAGATTCGCACCAGCAGCACCCCCACCTGGGCAGGAATCACAAACAGCACCACCGCCAGAATGATGGAGCCCACAATCTCGCCGTAGTAGGGCCTTGTGTCCACCCCGGAGGAGCGCAGTCGGATGGTGGCAAAGAGCTCCAGCAGGGCGGACACCAGCAGGTAGGCGGCCAGCACATAGACCATCACCGTCCACACTGCAGCGGCCAGGGCCAAGGGCAGAATCACCGCCACCAGCCCCACCACCACACTCAAAAGCCCCCGAATGACGATGCTCCGTCGGAAATAAGCGTCGTCATAGACACGCCGCACATACAGCAGATTGAACAATCCGTTGACAATGGCCGCAATCCCAAGGAGCATCACCACCACCTTGGTCCACGCCTCCGGGGAAAAGAGCATCAGCAGCCCCGCAATGAGGGACAAAAATCCCATACCAAGATATGACCTGCGCATACAACCTCCTAAAAGCACGGCTGAATCCACCTCAGCCCACAGTACCAGTATAAGGGAAAACCCACCGGAAATCCAGCGTGGCTCCGGCGGACACTCCCCCTCCCCCGCACGATTGTACCTGCGCCTTTTTTCGTGTATAGTTTCAGACAAGGAGACCACCTATGCCAGTGTTATCCATGTTTTTGGAATATTGACAAACACAACCTTCCTCATTTCCACGCCTACTACAATGAATTTGAAGCTTCCTTCGACCTGAACGGAGAAATAATCACAGGCTCGTTTCCTGCAAAGCAGACGGCTTTCGTGAAAGCTTGGACGCTGCTCCATCAAGATGAATTGGCAGCGAATTGGAGACTTGCGGTAGAAGGCCAGCAAGTATTTAAAATCAAGCCCTTGCAGCGAGGAGTTTCCAGTGGAACAGATTGTCTACGGCCAGCCCCTGCTCCCCCGTGCGGTTTCTGTGGAAGCCATGAGCGACTTCATGCTTAAGATAAGATTCACCAACAACGAGGAGCGGTTTTTCGACGTAAAAAAAATTTACCACCTCCCCTGCTTTGCACCCTTGAGAAACAAGGAGTTCTTCAAGACTGTCCCCATAGAATACGGCAGCGTCGCCTGGAGCGATGGCATAGACTACTGCCCGGACTGCCTGTACGAGGAAAGTGTGCAGGCAGCAAGCCTTTTGGAAGCCGACGAGTATAAATACTCTATTTTCAGAAGAGCACCCCATCCTCATCGCCTCCTGCAAGTACCATTATTAGAAAGCAGTCTGTTCAATGAGGCACACTTTCTGCCCTTCCGTCAATCTGACATAAGCCCACGAAAATCAAATCCCCTTCTAAAAATCATTTCCTGCAATTTTTTCGCAAAAACCCCTTGACAAAGTCAGCCTTCGTGCTTTTTGCGGAGGCATTCCGCAGCTGTGGCGGCCAGCTGATAGATTCCCAAGTCTACACCTCCAATCTGGCCCGCTTTGGTGCCCGAGACATCAGCCGCAGCAGTTTCCTCCGACTGGAAAGAGACTTCCTGCCACAAGAGCTGACGGGAAACCTGCAGGAGGAATTCCAACGGCTTGCGACGGGAGTCTCCCCCCAAAAAAATTAAGTTTTATTTTACCCTTCTCTTGTACAATTTGATTTCTACGAATTCAGTGTCTTACACTTTAGAGTGACGGAGAAATCATGGCATCAAAATATACAGAAGAGCAAAAATTGGCGGCAGTTCAAGCCTACATTCGGGGAGAGGGCGGCATTCGTCAGGTAGCCCGCAACCACGATGTGTCCCGTGGTGCCCTGATTCAGTGGGTGGCCCATTACAAGCAGAACGGCCGCCTGCCTCCCAGCAGCCAGCAACAGGAGAACATCCCAGTCCAAACTCCTCAAAACAACCTGCCACCCCGCTCCAGTCTCCAGTTCCGCCTGGAGGTGCTCTATTGGCAGCAGCTTCACCATGCCTCCGACCTCAAGACAGCTGTCACCTTCCAGCTGAAGGGCATGGAAATCGTCTCAAAATGGCGGCGCCAGTATCTTGACGGCGGCAGGCTGCGGTTGTTTCGGGACCGGGACGGCAGTATCAAGACCCGACGAAAAGTCGTTGCCGTGAAAACAGTCCAACTTAATTCCAAAAAAATCACTTAACAAGGGCATAAAGTTATTTTACAATAGGTGCTTGGAAATGAAAGGGGGCAGCATGAAACGAGAACCTGAATGCACAGCAGAAACCCGGCGGGCGGTCATCATCGGGGCGGCGGCCATTGGCAATTACGGGCGGGTAGCCTCCTATCTCCAAACTGACACCGACGTTTACATTTATTGTGACGGCGGGCTCCATCATCAGCGGGAACTGGAAGCCTGTTGTGGCCGCTCCCTCCAGCCACATCTGGTGGTTGGTGACTTTGACTCCCACCCTGCTCCCAAGGATCCAGATTATCCTGTTATCGCATTACCCCGGGAAAAGGACGATACCGACACCTGGTTCGCCGTAAAGGAAGCCCTGCACCGGGGCTTCACCAGGTTCCTGCTGCTGGGAGTGGCGGGTCAGCGACTGGATCATACCATGGCCAACCTCTCCATCCTGCTGCACCTCCACAACACCGGAGTTCCCGCCCTGCTGGTGGACGACTTTTCCGAGATGGAGGTGGTGGGAACCCATCCTGTCCAGGTCACCGCCGACTTTGCATACTTTTCCCTGCTGAATATCAGCGGCGAAGCCAAAGGAGTCACCATCCGCAACGCCCAGTATCCACTGGACGGAGGCGAAATCAGCTGCACCTACCAGTATGCAGTCAGCAACCAGGTTCTGCCGGGAAGGGTGGCGGAAATCACGGTGGAACAGGGAAATTTGCTGCTGCTGCGGATTTTCGGTGCAGAATGAAAATCCTCCGCAGTCATCCTATCCAGGCAACGGCACTTCCTGGATTTTCTTGCGGAATTAACATTGTGGAAATATTTTTAAAACCTTTTGGAAACATCTGGCTCCTATACTGGGATCATCAAGAGCAGGGAACAACATCCAGCGAGATGAATCCCAAAGGAGTTAGAAGATGAAAAGAACAATCGCAGCAACAGCATCAACCATTCTGGTGGCAGGCTCCCTCATTGCCGTGAGTCCCGACGCAATGGCACCCCAGGAACCCATCGACGCAACGAAAAACTAAGCCCTG
This sequence comes from uncultured Spirochaetales bacterium, assembly GCA_946061495.1. Classification (GTDB taxonomy): domain Bacteria; phylum Spirochaetota; class Spirochaetia; order Treponematales; family Treponemataceae; genus Treponema_F. The sequence goes on from CAMGSV010000027.1 coordinate 7,324, forward strand.
AGCCAAGGCAGCAATCCTCCGAGAAAAGCAATACCCCGGCAACAGACTGTTCACTTCACAGGAACCTCGTCTGCCACCGGGGAGTTTTTTTCAGTAGTAGCTGACCTTCATGGAATGGTCAACCTCCAGGTCAAGGTTTTTGGCACGGACATCATCCACCACCGCACGAGCCTGAGCCAGATTACCCACCTTTACGGTGATGTAGTACATCTTGCGGTCAATCTTGCCCTTTCCGCTGAAGTCCCGGATATCCAGCTTGCAGCCACAGCCAACAAAGGGGGGCTCTACCTCGTAGGAACCGGAGGATGCCTTGATTCCAGCCTCCTTCAGTCCTTCCTTGATTTTTTCCCACAGAGGACGATTCCGCTCCTTAAAAATTGTTTCTTTTCTTTCAAATAAAGCCATAATATTTTCCTCCTACTATAAATATACACCGATTCAAATCTTTTTGCTATGGTCAATCATGCTGACAGATAGCCGACCCCAATTTCCGCAGGTTTTGTCAAAACCACAATGTCTTCACATTATACTGTGGGATGAACATATCCTTTGTTATGAGTGTCAGATCCGATGATTTTGCTTGGGCAATCAAAAGCCTGTCGAAGGGGTCACGATGGATGAGCGGCAGGGACTTGGTCATTTCTATACAATCCGAAGAGATGGGAACAGCATTCATATTCGCTTTCATACACATAAATTCAAGTTCAGGAATCGTAAATGAGGGGTCCAGCTTGTTCAATTTTTGTTTTATTGCGATTTCCCACAAGGAGATATGGCTGTAAAAACATCTCTTCGTTTCAATAATTGTGCAGATATCCTTGGGTAAACCTAAATTTCCTTGGAAAAACCACAGGATGATGTGGGTGTCCAGCAGATACTGTTCCATCACATATAATCCTTGAAATCATCCAGCGGCTCATCGAAATCTGCCGAGATGAAGGATATCTTATGCTTCAAGGCACCAAAACAAGAAACTTTTTCGGCTGAGTTTTCATCTGCCTTCCGGGACGAATACTTTGAAACCAAGAAATCGATGAAATCTTCAATCTCAGTCACGTATTGTATTGGCAGGGAAGAAATCTTCTGCTCCAAACCTGCTATCGACATATATTTCCTCCTGCTCTAAATATACACCGATTCAAATCTTTTTGCTATGGTCAATTATGCTGACAGATAGCCGACCCCAATTTCCGCAGGTTTTGTCAAAACCACACCAGCAGGCTGTAGAGCATTCCCAGCCAGGCCAGCATCACCACGATTCCCCGTCCGGTGAAGTGATACCTGACCGTATCTTCATCCCGAATCGAATCTGGCTCCTTTTTCTCTCGTTGCCAGTACACCTGGTACAGTCGGCTGTCCAAGGCCGCCACCACGCCACCAGCACCGTCCTTTTTCCAAAGCGCCTGGCGGAATTCCTGCTGCTTGCCTACCAGCTGATCCAAGACCCCGAACATATCCACCACAAAGGCTCCCAGTCGTCCCGGCAGCCGTACCTGGGGAGATACCGCCAGCTGGGACAGGAACACCATCCCAGCCAAGGTCACACCACGATGCAGCCCCGCCTCCAAGGCTCCCGTGGTGATGACAAGCGTTCCCAACCGGGCTACCACCTGACCATGGGGGGAAAAGAGTGAAAAAAAAGTGATGCCGGCAATCATCAGAAGGGAGGGCAACAGCCGAAGCTTTCCCCGTCGGCTCAGCGCCAAGAAAAAGAAGGCGGTGGCCTCACCCACCAGCACCATCACGTTTTTCTGGAACAGGAAGGCGGGAAAAGCCAGCATGACGGCAGCAAAGAGCAGGGAGGGGGAGATAAGCCAGCTCCAAAAGCGGTGGCAGGACGCAGCAAGGCGGCGGGGCAACTTCATGGACAGCCCTCCAATGATGCGTACCAGCGGGATCGCGCCACAAACCGTTGGGCGAAGATTCCCAGCAGCAAGCCGGTAATCATACCGCTGCACAGAAGGAGGGGGGCAATGTAGCGTGCCGCTGTACCAAAGAACAGGAAGCGGGCCACCACCAGCTGGGCTCCGTTGTTGCACAGTGCACCTGCCAGACTCATGCCCACCAGCCCCGCCAGGGGGCTTTTCCTCCCACGAATAAATCCATAGTACAAGAGTCCCATGCCCACCGCAGCGGCACTGGAACCAGCCGCAGAGAAGAGAAAGACATAGGAAAAAAGCGTCCCGGAAATAAGCCCCTGCCCCACCGTCTTTGTCAGCACCAGCAGCACCACGTTTCCCATCGTCATTTTGGAGAAGGCCAGCAGGACGGGAAGATTTGCCAGCCCCAGCCGCAGGAAGGGCAAGGGCTTGGGGATGGCGTACTCCACCATGGACAAGAAGAGGCAGAGAGCAGAGAAAAACACCAGACGATATCGCTTTTCCTGGGCGGAAGGGGAAAGAGAGGCTTCCATGGGTGGCAGTATAGCATGGGGGAATTAATAGTAAAAGGGGGAGGGAGAAGCCAGGAACCCACCGTCGGCTTGCACTTCGCTACGCTCAGAGATAGGGAGCGACCAGCCGTCAGGCTGGGAAAATCGCAATATATTGAGCGATTTTAGCGAGTCTCACTGCGTGGCCTCACACCTTGCCCCTGCAAAAGTGCACACAAGCAGGCATCCCCTGGCTTCCCCTCCCCGCTGGTACGTTAGTTCGCTCTACTGCTGGATAGAGGCTGGTGGGAAAAGGCAGATAAAGAAAATCCAAACTTTTTCTGCAAAAGTGCATTTTTTCGCTGGATTTATACAATAATATCTATGTGAACAGCGAACAATTATTTCAAGACCAGTTTGATTCCCCAGACAGCTTGCCAGAAACTTGCTTTCTGCCAGAAACTTGTTTTCTGCCAGAAACTTGCTTTCTGCCAGAAACTTGTTTTCTGCCAGAAACTTGCTTTCTGCAGGATGCACAGCGAGAGGAATGCCGTGCCCAGCAGGGGGCGGTGGAACGTGATCCGGCAGTGGCAGTGGCACAGGATGTGTTCGGGGTGCCGTCACTCTACCCCTGGCAGCGGCTGGTCATCGCCAACATCATGGAATGCGAGGAACGACACCTGGCACACCAAGCCCAAAGCCAGCCAGCTCCAGCTGTCCTTCGGGACAGCCCTGTTCCGAAGGACAGCCAAGCCCTAGATGGCGGCATCGGAGAACAGGGTGACGACATTCAAGCCACAGATTTGGACGACCAGGAGGACGATATCATCAACAGGGGGCGGCAGGTGGTGCTGCTTCCCACTGGGGCGGGGAAATCCATGTGCTTCATGGTGCCCTCCCAGCTCCTTTCCGGCAGAACCCTCATCATCTACCCCCTGCTGGCCCTCATGTCGGACCAGCTGCGGAGAATCCAGCAGGCGGGACTGGAGGCAGTCCTCTTCCGTGGCCAGCAAACGGAGGAGGAGCGAGCGGACAATTTCCGTCGGCTGGATGCGGGGGCAAAGATCATCCTGGCAAACCCTGAGGTGCTCCAGTCAGAAAGACTCCTGGAACGGCTGGCCACCTACAACATCGTCCATGCCGCCATCGATGAGGCCCACTGCGTCTCGGAATGGGGAGACAGCTTCCGCCCCTCCTACCTGACCCTGGGAACCGTCCTGACCAAGCTGCACATCCCTGTCATCACCGCCTTCACCGCCACCGCCTCAGCCCCAGTGCTCCAGCGTGTCACAGAAATCCTCTTTGGCGGCCAGCCCCCCTACCTTATGAAAAGCACCTCGGACCGCCAGAACATCCACTATTCCGTGGTGTATACCAGCATCAAGGAAAAGACGGCCCTGCAGCTTGCCACCCAGGAGCAGCGTCCCCTCATTGTATTCTGCGGCACCAGGGCCAAGTCCGAAAGCACCGCCCGCCTTTTCCGGGAGGTGTTTCCCGCCGACCAAGTGCGGTTCTACCACGCCGGCCTCACCAAGGAGGAAAAGACCGCCACCGAGCAGTGGTTCTTCCCCCACCAGTCCGCCATCCTCTGCTGCACCTGCGCCTTCGGCATGGGAATCGACAAAAGCGACATCCGCACCGTCATCCATCTGGAGCCATCCCCCACGGCGGAGGCCTACATCCAGGAGGCGGGGCGAGGTGGCCGAGATGGCAGCCCCACCAAGGCCATCCTTCTCTGGAGCCCGGAGGACGAGGCCCGCTCCCGCCAGCATCCTGAAGGAAGCCGTAGCCGTGTGCTGGGAGAATTTGCCCAAGGACACCAGTGCAGACGACAAGTCCTGCTGAACGCCCTAGGTGGGGAGGAGGCCGCCTGTAGTGGCTGCGACTTCTGCGATGCCCGTGAGTCAGGACAAAAATTGAATACCACCGCCACCGACAGAGCAGAGACACTGCAGTTCATCAGGAAGAACAGAAACCGCTGGACTGTGGAGCAGATGGCAGAGCGGCTGCGAGTCCAAGCAAATAAAAAAAGCCCCGAGGCTATCTACGAGCCACAGGACTTCATCACGCTCATACAGGAACTGAAAAAACAGGGGCAGGTTGTCCTTCGAGGACTAACCACCAAGCGCCTGAGCCTTCCCAGAAGGAAGAGACCTACACCTCTCCATTTCCTTCAGCAGAAGCGGCAGGGGCAGCTGCCACAATCGCCTTCTTCTTCTTTACCTTCGGTGGCTTTTTCCGATACCGCACCACAAAGTTTACGAAATTCAGGTACAGAATCACCATCGCCGTGATGAAAATCACCGCAGGATTCAGGAGGACGGCAGAAACTGTTCTCAATATATCGGATACACCCATGATGTAATTATCGGTTTACAGGACAAAATCTTGAAAACAATTGCGAGGGAAATACCATATTGCAACAGTCATCATTGGCGACAGACAGAAAAAGTGGTATACTTTTTCATTATGAGTGAAATCAAGATTCCTACACGCAGTGAGATTCCAGAGCAAGACACCTGGGACTTGAGCCAGCTGTTCAAGTCAGATGACGAGTGGGAACAGGAGCTTGCCAAAATCGAGCCCCTTTCCTTAGAAATCGAGTCCTTCAAGGGAAAAATCGGGGACTCCGCCGAAAGCCTCTTGGCCGCCATCACCAAGCTGAGCCAGATGGAGCAGGTTTCCGAGCTGGTGGGACACTACGCCTTCCTCCTTTCAGCAGGTGATGCGGGGGACAGCGCCCACCAAGAGAAGAAGAGCCGCTACCTCATGGCGGCCTCCGCTGCCGATGCCCGCCTGAGCTTCCTGATTCCCGAAATCCAAGCCATCCCAGAGGACAAGATTGTCGCTTGGATTCAGGAGGCCCGCTTTGACGACTACCGCATCTGGCTGCAAAAGCTGTTGCGGATGAAGCCCTACATCCTCAGTGAGAAGGAGGAGCGGATTCTGGCCCTCCAGAACGAATCCAGTCGCACCGCCGACAAGGCATTCTCCATGCTCACCGATGTGGACTTGGATTTCGGCACCGTCACCACAGCCGAGGGGGAAATTCCCCTGAGCCACTCCAGCTATTCCAAGCTGCTGGAAAACCCGGACCGCCAGGTGCGCAAGACCGCCTACCACCAGTTCTACAAGGGCTTCGACAGCCACAAGAACACCATCGCCGCCTTGTACGAGGGCAGCGTGAACCAAGACATCTTCGAGGCACGGAGCCGGGGCTACAGCTCAGCCCGGTCCATGGCCCTCTTCCCGGACAAGGTGCCGGAGGCCGTCTACGACAACCTCATCGCCGCCGTCCGTGAGAGCCTGCCCACCCTCCACCGCTACTACGACCTGCGCCGCCGTGTGCTGGGACTGGACAAGCTGCGGCACTACGATGTCTACGTCCCCTTGGTGGGCAGTATCAAAACCTCCATCAGCTATGAGGAGGCCGTGGAAATTCTCCGTGAGGCCCTGGCTCCCCTGGGTACGGAATACACCGACACCCTCTGCGGCGGCCTTTTGGGCGGCTGGGTAGACCGCTACGAGAACAAGGGCAAGGACTCTGGCGCCTTCTCCTCCGGCGGCTATGTGGGCTATCCCTATATTCTGCTGAACTATAAGAAGGACGTGCTGCGGGACCTGTACACCATGGCCCACGAGGGCGGCCACTCCATGCACTCCTATTACTCCTCCCGGTCGAATCCCTTCATGCAGTACAGCTACACCATCTTCGAGGCGGAGGTGGCCTCCACCTTCAACGAGCAGCTGGTGTTCCAGCACCTGCTGGACAAGGCAGACTCCCCCGACATGAAGGCCTACCTCCTGGCCAGCCGTGCCTCCGACATTCTGGCCACCCTGTACCGCCAGACCATGTTCGCCGAATTCGAGATGAAAACCCACCAGCTGGTGGAGTCCGGCACGCCCCTCTCGGTGGAGACCCTGCGGTCCACCTACCGCCAGCTGCTGGTGGACTATTTCGGACCGGAAATGGAGTTCGAGGAGGTCAGCGACCTGGAGGGACTGCGCATCCCCCACTTCTACCGGGCTTTCTACGTGTACAAGTACGCCACCGGCATCTCCGCATCCCTGGCCCTGGCACGACGGGTGACGGAGGGTGGCGCCAAGGAGCGGGAGGACTATTTCTCCTTCCTGAAGTCCGGTGGTTCCCGCTATCCCATCGAGGCCCTGCGGGTGGCCGGCGTGGACATGGAGTCTCCTGAGCCAGTGCGAGCCGCCCTGAAAACCTTCCAGGAGCTGGTGAACCAGCTGGAAACCCTGCTGCTCCCCTGACAGATTGTTTGCAGTGTTGATTTTTGGCACTCGTGCCGAAAATTTACACTGTAAAGTTGTAATTAGGAGACTTTCATGATGTCAGTGTCAGATTTTATTTCGCTTCCTAAAATTGATGCCCACAACCACTTGAATTTAGGAATGCGCTACGCATCCTACGCTCCATGGGCAGGTTTTTACATTCCCAATTTCCCCCGAAAGTTGAACGGTCTCGGCGAAATGCACGAGATTATCGGCGAGTATACCCGTCCCCGATGCAAAACCATGAAAGACGTGACGGATTTGCTCATATTGTCAGTCACTGATGCTATCGCCGACGGCGTCACTGTCTTGGAAGGCAGCATCGACATCGGATTCGTCATCCACTGCGGTGGAGTGGACAATTTCCTCAAGATGGTGCAGGAGGTAAAGAATAAATTCGCCGACAAGATTGATCTCCGTCCCGAGCTGGGCATGGGAAAGACCTTCGGAATCGACAAGATTCGTGAGTGGGCTCCCGTCTGCCTGGAGAGCGGCCTGTTCAACAGCATCGACCTCTACGGTCCAGAGGTGGAGGAAGGCATCGAGGACTTCGACTCCATCTACAAGCTGGCAGGAAGGCTGGGCATCAAGCGGAAGGCCCATGTAGGTGAGTTCTCCGACGCACAGTCCGTGCGGGCCTTTGTAGAATTCTTCGATTTGGAGGAGGTGCAGCACGGCATTGGTGCGGCGCAGGATGACTCCGTGCTCCAGTTCATCAAGGACCGGAACCTGCGGCTGAACATCACCCCCGAAAGCAATGTGATGCTGGGGGCAGTCAAAAGTCTGGATGTGCATCCCATCAAGAAAATTGTGGAGGCAGGCATCCGTGTCTCCATCTGCACCGACGACCTGCTATTCTTCAACAGGACGGTCTCCGAGCAATGCCTCGACCTGATGAAAGCCAATGTACTGACGGCAGATCAAATCAAGGAAATTTTCGCCTCCAACGTGGCTGAATACCAGTAAACTACCCTCCTACAAGAAAGGCTATCCAGATGAAGTCCTCCAGCGGGATTTCATCCAGGATAGCCTTTTTTCTTCCCCGTGCCTTATTTCTCCTTCAAGTACACCATCAGCAGCATGATGTCCGAGTTTCGGATGCCGGAAATTCTGCTGGCCTGCCCGAGGGTGGTGGGACGCACCCGCTCCAGCTTTTGCCGTGACTCGGCGGAAAGGGAGGGAATGGATCCGTAGTCAAAGTCGGCGGGAATGCGGGTGTGCTCCATGCGGTGCAGCTTCTCCACCCGGCGGTCCTGCTTTTCAATGTAGTGGCGGTACTTCATGTCGATGAGGGCCGCCTCCCAAATCTCCTGGGGATAGCCGGGGTTCTGGGACTGGGGCTTTGTTGCCAGCAAACCAAGGATTTCCTGCATCTGGGCCAGCTTTTCCTGCACCCGCTGGAACCGCCACTCAGGGTTCAACCCCACCCCATACCCCTTCTGACAAAGCCTGATGTCAGCGGTGTCATGGCGGAGCTTCAGCCGGTATTCGGCACGGGCAGTGAACATCCGGTAGGGCTCCCTCGTCCCCAAGGTCACCAAATCGTCAATCAGCACCCCGATATATGCCTCGCTGCGGGAAAGCACCAGGGGCTGGTAGCAGGGGATTTCCTTACACTCGGCCACCCCATCCCCCTGCTCCTTCGAAGGCCCCCACCGCTCCCGGCAACTCCTGGCATACAGGGCAGCGTTGATTCCCGCCACCAGCCCCTGCCCTGCCGCCTCCTCGTAGCCAGAGGTTCCGTTGATTTGCCCCGCCGCAAAGAGTCCCGCCACCAGCTTTGTCTCCAAGGAGGGAAACAGTTGGGTGGGATCTATGAAGTCATACTCCACCGCATAGCCGGGACGACTCATGACAGCCTGGGCAAACCCCGGCAGGGTCCGCAAAAAGGCATCCTGCACCGATTCCGGCAGGGAGGAGGAAAAGCCGTTGATGTACATCTCGTCGGTGGCCAGGCCCTCCGGCTCCACAAAGAGCTGGTGGCGCTCCCGCTCCGCAAACCGCATCACCTTGTCTTCAATGGAAGGGCAGTACCGAGGCCCCACCCCGCTGATCTTTCCGCTGTACAGAGGCGAACTTCCTATATTGTCCCGAATCAGCTGATGGGTGCGCTCATTCGTATACACCAGATGGCAGCTCACCATGGGACGTTCTATCTTGTTGTTGTCGAAGGAAAAGGGAAGCACTACACTGTCTCCCGGCTGCTCCTCCAGCTGGGAGAAGTCGATGGAATTCCGCAGCACACGGGGTGGCGTACCAGTCTTGAGACGGCCGGTGGTAAAGCCAAGACGATTCAATGCCTCCGTCAGTCCGCCAGTCCCCGGCTCACCCAGCCGTCCGCAGGGGGCATCGTAGGCACCGATAAACACCTTTCCCCCCAAAAATGTGCCTGTGGTCAGCACCGCCGACCGAACGGGAATCCGCCGCCCCCGCTCCGTCACCAAGGCGGTGAGCTTCAGCCGATATTGGCCGCCACCAGGTGGGATTTGCCCCAGCCGCTGTCCGGGCAACGGCTCCAGCTGCTCCTGACCACTGGACTGAGACGTGGGCGGCAGCAGCTGGCCGCTCACCATGGCCTCCAAATCCACCACGGTGTCTTGCAGCAGGGTGAGTCCAGGCTGGGACTCCACCATCTGGCGGGCCAGCTGGGAATACAACAGCTTGTCCGCCTGGGCACGGGGAGCCTGGACAGCAGGCCCCCGGCTCTTGTTCAGCAGCCGGAACTGAATCATGGAGGCATCGATGAGATGACCCATTACGCCACCGAGGGCATCCACCTCCCGGGCAATATTTCCCTTGGCAATGCCACCGATGGAGGGATTGCAGGACATCCGCCCGATGGAGTCGATGGTCTGTGTAATGAGAACGGTCTTGAGCCCCATCTTTGCCGCCGCCAGGGCAGCCTCTATTCCTGCGTGACCACCACCCACAACGGCCACGTCATACGCCTCGTAAAATCCAGCCATGGCATGAGTATAGCGAAAAACTGGGGGGAATGCAAAGGAGCGCACTCTACTTCCATAGATTGAGAAATCTGTATATACTGCAAAAATAGTTTTTTCTGGAGGTCGAACATGAAGAGAATCTTTAGCATTGCGCTGATAACGATGGCTCTTGCCACAGTGGCAGCCCAAGACACCGCCCCTGGCCGCAAGGTTTGGAACAATGGCACCATTGACTACATCCCCCTGGGAACAGAATTCCGTCTGGAGGCAGAAAACTGGAATCCAGACACTGGTTCCATCTACTACACCTACAATTCGGGTGAGTCAACAGAGTATACCGTTCCCGTGGTGCTGGATGAAGAGGGACAGTTCACCCTTGCCTGGGCCACCCATGACGTGTGGGGAACTGTTAGCAACACCAAGACCTACACCGGCATTGTGGACGGCACCGCCCCCGCCATCAAATTCCTCATTGAGGGCCCAGTCTACACCGATGAGGCCGGTGTCGTATATGTAACTAACCAGACAGGAATCCAGCTTTTTGGTGAGGATGAGCTTTCTGGAACCGAGCACATCTACCTTGACACCACAGAGTCCGGCACCATGGAGGATGTGATGGGAGAGGGCTTCATCTATCTCACCGATCGTGAGGATGGTGCCATCTATGCCGAGGGCTATGCCGTGGACTACGTGGGAAATGTTTCCGAAACCTTGGGCGCATACATCTACCTGGACACCACCGCCCCCAGCGTCCACATCGATATCGACATCCCCCCCGTGGAAACAGGCGGTGTGCAGTACATCAGTCCCTTCACCAAGATTTCACTGTCAGCCCAAGACGCTTTGTCCGGCGTTGACGCCATCTACCTTTCCTGGAATGGTGCTGAATTCGCCCGCTACGATGACAAGACGCCCCTCATTGCCCCAGAGAAGGGCTCCCACACCCTCCAAGCCTATGCCACCGACAAGCTGGGCAACAGGAGCGAGCTTTCCGAGTTGGTGTTCTCCACAGACCTGCGACTGAATCCCGCTGAGCTGTATCTGTCTGTAGGAAGCCAGACTGGCTCCAACAGCACCACCAAGGCTGAGACAGAGGAAACCGCCACACCGCAGGAACCAGCTCCCATTGGTGAGAAATAACCAGAACAAGAAGCA
>CAMGSV010000028.1 GCA_946061495.1 uncultured Spirochaetales bacterium
TTTGATACAAAAATCCTTTTTTTGAACATGAAATACGCCCCCGAAGACAGATAATCCTCCCACTTATCGGCATAAAACCTAAAATCTTTAATGAACCTTTCGTTTTAGAGATACTTGGGAAAGTAAGGTGAGTTAAATCTCTAAAAAACTAACTCCGGACAAATATTCCTCTTGACTTATATTATTTTGCGTATAAAATAATGATTATGAGTGACTATCTTGATATAAATAACGAAGAATTGCTCAAGGATTTTTTCAGTGAGGCCGACCAGCAGGTTGAAAACCTCGAAAGCAATATCCTTGTCATTGAAAATGATCCTTCTAACCGAGAGGCAATCGACGAAATTTTCCGTGCTGCGCATACTCTGAAGGGTGGTTCTGCCACTGTAGAGATGACTGAGTTGTCTAGTTTTACCCACGCAGTCGAGGATCTACTTGATGAGATTCGTTCTGACCGGGTGGAGGTGACAGGGCCTGTTGTGGATATCCTGCTCTCTTCCATTGACGTCATCAAGGCCATGCTGGGGGCTCGTCAGGATGGGGGCATCTATGATGCCGACGTGGAGCCTATCAAGAACACACTCAAGTCATTCATTCCTGCCAAGGATGGGAAGAAGTCTGCACCGGTACCTGTTGCCCCTGCGGCTCCTGTTCGTCCTGCTGCTAGCGTTCCCGTGCCTGTGGCCAGCACCTTGCCCTCGCCTGGGGCAGGTCTCTCCGAGTATGAGCTGCTGGAACTGAAGGAGGCCTGTGAAGGTAAGCAGAAGCTGTGGGGTATTACTGTCATGTTTGATGAGAGTAACCTCATGAACTCTGTGGGTGGCATTCAGGTTTTTGCCGCCCTCAAAGGTCGTGGTCTCATCCTGAAGACCATCCCTGATTTTGATGCCCTTTATTCAGATGAGTTCCATCCCCAAGTAGTTTATTTCGTGGCTACAGATGCCTCCGCCGATGAGTTGGAGGATGTGGCCTTCATTCCTGATGTGACCCTTTGTACCGATGCTCAGTGCCTTGAAGAAGGTGTTCCTGCTGCCTCGTACAGTGCTCCGGTAGCCGAGCCTGTGGTTGTTGCGTCGGCACCGCAGCCTGTGGCCCAGCCAGCACCTGTGGTGGAAAGCCTTCCCGCAAAGGAGGCGGAGGTTCCCGCACCAAGGGCTGCCGAGCATCTGGACATTGCCGCAGAGAAGAAGTCTGTGGCACCCAAGTCCGATGCTGGCAAGAAGTCTTCCCAGGGGCACAGCAACGCTGGAAGCGTCCTCCGTGTTGACGCAAAGCGCATTGACTATTTGTTGAACTTGGTTAGTGAAACCGTCATTACCAAGGCGGCCTTCAACCAGATTTCTACCCAGGTGGGTGACCTGCTGGCCCAGTTCCAGACCGTCGGTTCCGGCTACAAGGAGAAGGTGCACGCCCTCTTCGAGCAGATGCCGCGCTTCCTGGAGGAAATCCAGAACGGTGCCTCCGTAAAGGATATCCGCACCGCCATCAACGAAGAGTTCGGTGATCTCTTCTCCGTCTTCGATCCCTTCGAGGCCAACTTTAAGTCTGTCACCACTAAGTTCCGTTCCTCAACTCAGAACCTGGGGCGCATTGCTGGAGAATTGCAGGAAGGCGTCATGAAGATCCGAATGGTTCCCATCAGCCAGATTTTCTCCCGCTTCCCCCGTGTTGTCCGTGACTTGAGCCGTGATCTGAACAAGAAGGTCAACCTGGTGATTGAGGGAGAGGACACGGAATTGGACAAGTCCGTTACCGAGGATCTGCTTGACCCCATCATGCACTGTGTCCGCAACTCCTTGGATCATGGTATCGAGCATCCTGAGGATCGTGCAGAGGCAGGCAAGAGTGAGGAGGGAACCTTGCTTCTCAAAGCCAGCAACGAGGGTAACCTGATTGTTATCGACATTGAGGATGACGGTGCTGGCATTGATGTGAATAAGGTTCGTCAGAAGGCTATTGACCGGGGATTAATTCATCCCAACAAGATTATCAGCGACCAGGAAGCATTCCAGTTGATTTTTGAGCCGGGCTTCTCCACCGCCGCAAAAATTTCTTCCGTGTCGGGAAGAGGTGTCGGTCTTGATGTCGTTCGTAACCAGATTGAGAAGCTGAAGGGGTCTGTGGTGGTTACCTCCGAGCGTGGTATGGGAACAAAGTTCAGTATCCGTCTGCCCCTCACTCTGGCCATCATCCAGGGCCTGCTGGTGCGGGTTGGGGAGGAAGTGTACTCCATCCCCATTACCTCCGTTATCGAGAGCCATCGCGTTCGCCAGGATGAAATCAACACCATCGACAACTACGAGGTGCTCAATGTCCGCAATGAGGTTATTAGCATCCTGCGTCTGGATCGTCTGTTCAATATCAAGCAGACAGAGGAAAAGGAGCACTACTTCATCGTAATTGTGGGTAGTGCGGACAAGAAGATAGGTGTTATGGTGGACTCCCTTATCGGCGAGGAGGACGTGGTAATCAAGCCCTTGCGTGACCAGTTCACAAAGTCGCCTGGTGTTGCAGGTGCATCCATTCTTGGTGATGGTTCCGTCTCTTTGATTATTGATGTCAGCCAGCTGCTTGAGTTGGGTGTTCGCCAGGAAATTGATGCCCGGGAAAGACGGGAAGAGATTGGATTCTCGTTGTAAGGGGAGTGTTATGGAAACTATTGCAGATATCAAGGAAGCGTTGCTCCAAAATTCCGAGACTGTCGCAGAAAATCAAAAGGATAGAATCTCGGCAGTGGACTTTAAGATGGTTACCTTTTCCCTGGCTGGTAAGGATTATGCCATCGATATCATGAAGGTGAAGGAGATTGCCAAGGCCGGTCACTTTACCTATGTGCCCAATACCATGCCCTTTGTGCTTGGTGTTCACAACCTTCGTGGCGACATCATCTCTATCATCGACCTTCGTCGTTTCTTCAACATAGAGGTGCCGGCTCGCTCCAAGGATTCCTTGGAAAGCATGCTGGTAGTGAATGTGGGAGACCAGTTGTTTGGTGTGGTTGTAGACGTAATCGACAAGGTGGTGGGAATCCAGAAAAGTTCAATTCAGCCACCCCATCCTCTCTTTGGTGATATCAACATCAAGTACATCTACGGAGTGGTGGAAAGCCATGACCGTTTGTATGTTCTTTTGGATGTAGACAGGATTTTTGGTGTAAAGAGTTCTGCTGCACAGGAAAAGAAGGCCATTGATGAGGGTGGATACAATTCCAATGCACAGATTGCCGCCAGTGGGGCTCCAGCCATGGTGGAAAATAGCACGCCTGCCGTTGCACCCAGTGCCACATCCAAGGTGGAGGCAAAGGCTCCAGTGGTCTCTGACTCTGACTATGTATTTGTGAAGGACAGTCTCCAGAAGCTAAAGTCCTTCTATGTGACAAATGTCAACGAGATTTGGGTGAAGCACAGGTTTGAGGAGTGGGTAGGACAGCGGGGACGCGACAAGTCCCAACTGGTGGATGCACAGGATGCAGAGGCCTTCTTGGCTCCCTTCTATTCCTCTAATACAGGTTCTTTCTGGTCAAAGGAATATGCGGAAAATATTTTCAAGGTTCTGCCTGAAAATTCTGCCAAGCAGATTTGTATCTGGAATCCCGGGTGTGGAAAGGGTTATGAGGCCTATTCCTTGGCTTGTCTCTTGCGGAAACGGTATCCCGATGCCCGCATCAAGATTTATGCTCAGGATATTGATCTCCTGAATATCTCCAATGCACCTTTGTTGACGGTGCCGCCTGAGGTTGCCAGCAGTTGGTATGCGCCCTTTGTGGTTCAGTCAGTGTCTGGTTCCTATTCCTTCAAGCCGGAGATAAAGGAAATGGTGCTTTTTGAGTATCATGACTGTACTCATGTAAGCAATATGCCTGTGATTGACATGGTGTTCTCTCGTGATCTTGTCTCCTTCTTGAAGCCTGAGATTCAGAGTGCTCTGCTGGAGGATTTTGACGAGAAGCTCAAGGGAAATGGCAAACTGATTCTTGGAGAGAACGAGACGCTGGCCTATCTTTCCAATTGGTCAGAAACATTAGTAGGTTCTGTCGTTGTATACGGCAAACAATAAATATTTTTGAGGTAAGGGGATTTTTATGAGAGTCGAGTATATTAATCCGTTTGTAGAAACAGCCTACAGTATCCTGAAGGAAGTTCTGCAGGGTGAGGTTCGCCGCGGAGATTTATATCTGAAGTCTACCTCAATGCCTGTAATGGGTGTTGCTGCCTTGGTTGGTTTGGCTGGAGATGTGGAGGGTCGTGTGCTTTTCGACATGTCCATGGAGACAGCATTGAAGATTGCTTCCCGAATGAACATGGAGGAACTGCCTGTTTTTGATGAGTTGGCCAAGGCCACCATCACTGAGTTGGCAAACCTCATTACAGCTCAGGCGGTGACAAAACTCCATGAATTGGGATTTAAGTTCGATTTGACTCCTCCGGCCTTGTTCACAGGAGAAAAGATGGAGATTTCAGATCATGAAGTTGAGGCTTTGATTGTTCCTATGATTACAGAGCAGGGAAAGGTTGAAGTGAACGTAGCAATTCGAGAAAGGATGTAAAGGAGAAAAATATGAAGACAAAGCAGGATTTTCCGTCAATTAATGAGCGACCACCAGAGGGCATTCGGTTGGATGGAACAAAGGTAAAGATACTTGTTGTTGATGATTCCATGTTCGTTGCAAAGCAGCTCGGTCAGATTTTGTCTAGCGAGGGATACGAGGTTGTTGCTACCGCTGCCGATGGCAAAGAAGGTGTTGACAAGTACAAGGAGCTGTATCCCAACGTGGATGCTGTAACCATGGATATTACTATGCCACGCATGGATGGTATCACTGCCTTGGAGCAGATCATGGCCTTTGACAAAGATGCTAAGGTTGTTATGGTCAGTGCTCTTGGAAAGGAAGAATTGGTCAAGAAGTCCCTGATGCTTGGGGCTAAGAATTACATTGTTAAGCCTCTGGATCGGAAGAAGGTATTGGAGCGTCTTGCCGCCTCAATAAAGTAGACCTTTTTGTTGTATGAACCGCAGCGTTCTTGGGAGCGTTGCGGTTTTTTTATCATGGGGAGAAATTTTATTGACAGCTTGTGCAAACTGTAGAATAAAAAAAGAGACAGGATACTTCCCGTCTCTTTTGGGCGATACTGGAATCGAACCAGTGACCCCAAGCGTGTCATGCTTGTACTCTAACCAACTGAGCTAATCGCCCCCAAGGTTGTTTCTGTATTAAAGCATAAAAACTTCTTTAGGTCAAGGGTTTTGAGGTCAAGAATAAATTTTGAAGGTGGAGGCTTCTTGAAATGAATGTCTTATTCCTTGCTGAAAATCCTCAGCTATACATCGAGTATGCAGTCCGACTGGAACGGAACGATGTTCCCTTCTGGAAAGCCTCAAACAACAATGACTTTCACAAGATGATGACACAGATAAAAATAGATGTGGTGTTCGCAGATTATCACTTTATGAATTTCAAGGAATTTGATGTCTATCAGCATGTATCAAAGCACAGAAAGGACATGGTATTCCTGTTTCTGAATGATCCAGAAGGAGTCGGCGACTTGATGGTTCAATGGGAGGACAGGGTGAGACACTGTTTCCCTGATCAGTGGTCTGATGAGCTAAACACTCTTCTCCGCATAATGGCAATGCCCTCTGAGAAGGATAATTTTTCCTGCAGGCCAGCAAGGCTTCAAGATCTCATGGAACCCCTTGAGGACAATGGCGGAAGTGTGCAGCCTGTGCCTCCCCAAAGGCTGGTTGTGGAGAAGACTGATAGGGGCGTGATGGGGACTGGAGATGCTGCAGTCCTTCAGGGAGAGGTTCGAGATGATCCATCAGGTGTGGTGGCATTTGAGGATGGTTCGCTGGAGGAATTCATGAACCTGAGGAAAAAATATCAAATAGGATATCAAGAATATATACTGATGAAATTGTTTTTCCATCATTTGAATCAGTTGGTGGAGATGAAAGAAATACTTAAAACCTTAGGATTGACGTCAGATAAAAAAAATGTGAATGCTGTCTATCATTACATTTATCGAGTGAGAAGTTTCTTGAGGAAACTGGGGCAGCCTGGGATTCAACTTTTACGTATTAAGAAGGGGTGCTATAGTCTTGTTTCGGATGAGAGAAATCGTAGAGGCATCGCTCTTGATGAGTTCTCGTACATTGGATAAAAATCTTCTTGTTTTTATAAAATGCCTATGGTATACTAACTGCATGTTTGGTAAGAAGAAATCAGATGTCGTTGTTTCTGTAGGTGGATCTGCTGTGCGTAAGTCTCGTGATGGTATGTGTACTGACATGGATAACATTTATACTGCCTCAGAGAAGTTGGCCTTTCTCCTCCGGTCGAGTGTTAAGTCTGTGTCTCAGGTTTTGTTTCATATGCACAAGCAGAATGATTATCTCAAATCATTCTCTGGAAGTATCGACAATATTCTTGAGTCTACTACAGGAGTTAGGGGACGGATGGGGGAGATGGAGTCTGCCCTCCAGCGTCTGAATGGCGAGATTCAGACATCTGGTACTGTTTTTGAGCAGCTTGGCTCCTCTGTTCAGAGCATGGCAGGCGTTGTGTCTAGTAGAATTAAGATAACTGATGAGTTGGCTTCTGCGACAAATGAAGGTGCTGGAAAGGTTGCCCGGGTTCTGGAGGTTATCAATGTTTTGAGTCAGAATGTTGATGCCATTAAAGACGTTATTTCTGCCATCAACGATATCAGCGAACGAACGAATCTGCTGGCTATGAACGCTGCTATTGAGGCTGCTCATGCTGGTAAGGCTGGACTTGGTTTTGCGGTGGTTGCTGGAGAAATCAGGAAGTTGTCAGAGGGAACGAAGGCTAACTCCGCAAACATCGAGAAAACATTGAAGAGTATGATTGATACTCTGGCTGATGCTCACCACACTGCGGATGAGGCTGGTTCTGCAATGAAGTGGATTGGTGGTAAGGTAGATGAAACGAGAACATCATTCCAAGAGATTACTGATGAGATAGGTAATCTTGCGTCTGGAAGTCGACAGGTCTCCATGTCGGTGCATCAGGTGTCGGATTTGTCCCAGGAGACCAATGTCTATTTCTCTAGCATCGCAGCAAATGTAACAAAAATGCTTTCAGAGCTGGATAACGAACGGGTAAACCTACAGAAAATTCAAGACCAGGCACGCGACATTTCAGAGCTCATGAGAGGGGATCTCTTTGATATGAACAATATGGTGGCCTGTTCCATTGACATAGACGCAAATGTCAGGAAGCGGGCATCCTGTGACTGTTGCTCGTCTGCCAAGTATGTTAGTGAAAAGATTCCTTTTACCACCATTATGTTGAAGCATCTGGCATGGGTAACAAAGGTTCGTGCACTTTTGGATGGTAAGATGAGTGCCGAGGGGGTGACCTTGGGTGATCATCATGCCTGTGACTTGGGTAAGTGGATCGACAATGAGGCAAGTGCTACTGGTGTTACCTCCTCCAGTACCTTCCAGACATTGCTGCGGGAGCACGAAGCACTACACGACATTGTAAAGACCGTGTTCAGAAGCAAGGACTTACTGTCTCAGGAGGAGCGGGAAGAAAAGTACCGGGAATTGCTGGAGCGTTCTAATGCAGTCATTGACTGTCTCGTGAAGTTGCGTACAAATATCGGCTAAAGCAGCTGGATTGCAAAAGAAAAAGACTGGGGGCGAGTCCTGAAGAAGTAGGACTTTTTCCCAGTCTTTTTTTGATCTCAGAAAATTGAGACAGGCAAAAGGGCGTTGAAAAGCGCTACAGAATGACGTTCCAGCCCTTGGTGTCTTCGATTGTACCGTACTGGATGCCTTTCAGCTGTTTCTGGAGGCTTTCTCCCAGCTGGCCGGGCTTTCTGTTGTTGAACACCCGCTCCACGCCATTGTGGGTGAGGCTTTCGATGGGGGTTATGCCAGCGGCAGTTCCTGTGACGAAGCACTCAACCGCCGAGTCCATCACCTCCTCGATGGAGAGAAGCCGCTCTTCCACCTGCTGGCCCTGCTGCCTAGCCAGGTCGATGATGCTGGCTCGTGTGATGCCGGGGAGGATGGTGTCTCCCAATTCCGGGGTTACCAGGGTGCCGTTTTCCAGCAGGAAAAAGATGTTGCAGGAGGAGCCCTCCTGGATATATTTCCGCTCAACTGCATCTAGATAGACCACCTCCATGAAGCCTGCCTCCTCGGCCTCCTTCTTTGCAAGAGTGGATATGACGTAGTTGGAGGCGCATTTGATCCAGCCGGTACCGTTGGGGGTGGCCCGGATGCGGTTGGTGGTGACCGCCTTTGTGTTGCCGCCCTTGAAGTAGGTGGAGACGCTGGTGGCACAGATGATGACGTAGGGTTCCTTGGAGATACCGATGCCGATGGCGGCCTCGCTGTTCATGTAGGGCCGCATGTAGACGGCGCTGGCGGAGGCAAAGTTATCTTGCTCCCACTGGTTGTTGTAGGAGGGAATATAGCCCAGGGCGGCGTTGCGACGGATGAATTCTGCGGATGCCTTGAGGTAGAGTTCCTCCGGGAAGGAGGGGCAGTAGAGACCTTCCATAGACTTGCGGAATCGACGGGCGTTCTGGTCCGGCCGGAAGATACTGATTTTGCCGTCCTTTCGGGGATAGGCCTTCATACCCTCGAAGCAGCCGTAGCCGTACTGGCTGGTGTAGGATACGGCGGGAATCCCCAACTGGTTGCGGTGGGCGATAACCTCCTGCCGTTTTGTCTCGTCCATGGTCTGTAGCTCACTGTAGGGAATAGTGTCCGACTCAATCCATTTTTCCTGCCAGCTTTGTGTCTGTGGGTTATATCGTGCCATGTAAGAGATGGGATACATCTCAAGGTTAAAGGCCATTGTTTCCTCCTTATGTGGGCGGTGCTGGAAGCGTGTAGTTCCGTCAAGCACTGCCCGTTTGTTGATGTAAAAATATATCATGTTCTGCGTTGCCGTGTAAAGGACGGTACATGACGCAAGGAGACCCTGTCTTGACGTAGGTTTTGTGCTATGGTATTCTGGTCAAGCTAATTTTTCTATTGTTAAGGTGGATTATTATGTCTTATATTTCTCTCCTGCAGGCAGCCGCTGGTTCTGGCTCAATGCTGATGTCTGTGCTTCCCTTTGGTTTGATTATCCTCATCTTCTATTTCTTCATCATCAGACCTCAGAACAAGAAGCAGAAGGAAACAGAAAAAATGCTGTCTGCTCTCAAGAAGGGCGACAAGATTGTTACCGTGGGTGGCATTCATGGTGTCATTTCTTCCACAAAGGAAAAGACCGTCATTGTGAAGGTTGATGACAATACAAAGATTGAATTTTCCCGTGCTGCCATTGCAACGGTAGTTGTTGACAAGGCCGAGAAAGAGGGCAAGTCTAGCAAGGACGACAAGAAATCTGACAAGGCCGCTGAGACACCTGCTGTAGAGACAACCGAAGAAGCCTCAACAGAGGAAAACAAATAAGATCGGAGTATAATCCATGAACAAAAGAAGTCGATTCCTTCTCATCCTTGTTGTTCTCGGTGTTTGCTTTGCCTTCCTGTGGCCTTCCATCAGTTGGTATATGCGGACACCCAAGGAACTGCAGAATCTGGCCCTAGGTTCCCTGGAAAAAATCAAGGATTATTCAAATGTACAGGCCAGTGCTGATGTTCAGGAGCTGAAGGCCCTTGCGAGGTCCAATCCTAATGCAGCCCTGCCGGAAAAGTTCCAGTGGCTGGAAAAGTCCGCTGCAAAGAACTATAAGGACGCTGGTGAAAGCGTTCCCTCACCCCTGTCTGTCCGAAGTGCGCTGGAGAGCTATACCTCTGAGGCGGCCCTGCTGGCAGCGGTGGAGGGTAGGTATCGTGACGAGATCCTCAAGGCGAAGCGGCTGTACAACAACTCGGTTAAGCTTGGTCTGGACCTGTCCGGTGGTATGAGCGTTATCGTCAAGGCTGACCTGGATGCAGCCCTGGCACAGGCTGGAGATACAGTGGCAGATCCTGCAGTGTTCCGGGAGGAGGCCATGGCCCAGGCCATCGAAACCCTCACCAGCCGCATCGACCGCTTCGGTCTGACAGAGCCGGTGATTCGCCGCCAGGGTGAGGATCGCATCTACATCGAAATGCCTGGTGCTGCCGAGACTGACCGCATCAACTCCATCATCATGGGCAAGGGAATCCTGAATTTCCGCCTGGTGGATACGGTTGCCACCAACAGCTTCATGGCCTACTACAACGCCAATCCCGCCAGTACCTTCAACGCCGCCGGCGAGCTCATCAATCCCGGCATCATCCCCGCCGACTGCGAGGTGATGGGTCTGTACCAGAAGGACTCCTACGGCCTGGATGAGCGCATTGGCTATCTGGTTGTAAAGAAAGAGATTGCCCTGGACGGCAAGCACATCAAGTCCGCCGACGTGGGCTCCGACTATACGGGGCGTCCTCAGGTGAACTTTGTGCTGGACGGAGAGGGTACCACCATCTTTGGCGACTTCACCACTGCCAATGTGAACGAGAGTCTTGCCATTGTCTCTGACGACAAGATCAAGTCCTACGCCCGCATCAACGAGCCAATCACCGGTGGCCAGGTGGCCCTCTCCGGCTTTGGCATTGACGAGGTGGAGAATATCCGCAAGGTGCTGCAGACTGCTTGGCTCAGCGTGCCCCTGGAGGTGGAGAGCCAGCAGGTTGTTGGCGCCTCCTTGGGAGACCAGGCCATCAGCCAGGGTGTGAACGCCCTGCTGTACGGCTTGCTTTCCGTCATGGTCTTCATGCTGCTGTGGTACAAGGGCGCCGGAATCAATGCGGTGGTGGCCCAGGTGCTGAACCTGTACATCATGTTCAGTGTGCTGTCCGCCTTCAACCTGACGTTGACCCTGCCCAGTATCGCTGGTATGATTCTGACCATCGGTATGGCCGTTGACGCCAACGTCATCATCTTTGAGCGCATCAAGGAGGAGCGTCTGCTGGGCAAGAGCCGTGCCGCCTCCATCGCCGCTGGCTTTAGCAATGCCTTCTGGGCCATCATGGACTCCAATATCACCACCTTCATTGCGGCCATGTTCCTGTCCCAGCTGGGAACCGGCCCCATCCAGGGATTTGCCGTCAGCCTTTCCATCGGTGTTGTGTCCTCGGTCTTTACGGCACTGGTGGTGTCCCGCCTGATGTTCGATGTGGGTACCGACCTGATGAAGAAGCAGGGTATAAGCATTAGCTGGAGGGTTAAGTAATGAAGAAGGTGTTTCCGTTTAGCAAATACATTATCCCCGCGGTGATTTTTAGTGCGGTGGTCATCTTGAGTGGCCTTGTTCCCCTGTTGACTAAGGGCATCAACTTTGGCATTGACTTCAAGCCCGGTCTTGTGGCCGACGTGCGTCTGGTGAATCCGGTGATGGAGCTCACCTACAGCGGGGCTGCTTCTGTGGCGGTGGAAATCAATCCATGGAATGTGACTCTGGTGGTCAGCGGTGTGGGTGCCGACAACGAGACCCGTGTCTATCCCTTTGCCGAGTATGCCACCGTGGGTGACATGGCTGGCTCCATGGCCCAGGTTCCGGGTGTTTCTGCCCGGTCCTTGGATGCCGCTGCCCCTGCCGATGGGCTTTTTGCCAATTCTGCCGTGGCCTCTGTGCTGTCCGCTACGCCCTACCGCCTGTACTATGGTGGAGGGGGGCAGCTCACTGACGCAGAGGGTGTTCGCACCGCCTTGGCTGGCCTTTCCGACGTATCGGTGAAGGTTGCCGGCTCTGGTGCCGACGAGGTGTTTCAGATTCGCATGGGAGACAGTGGAGACGGACGGTCCAGCATGGAGTTGCAGCAGTCTATCATCACTGCCTTGTCGGATGCCTTCGGTGCCGACAATGTGGCCATCATCAAGACCGACTTCATCGGTGCCCAGTTCTCTGGCTCACTGGTGTGGCAGTCCGTGCTGCTGGTGCTGGCGGCCCTGTTCCTGATCTGGATTTATGCCACTATCCGCTTCAAGTGGGACTTTGCCTTGGCCTCTGTCATCGCCATCACCCACGACGCGCTGGTGATCATCTCCTTCATCGCCTGGAGCCAGATGGAATTCAATACGGTGACGCTGGCGGCCATCCTCACCATCATCGGTTATGGTATCAACGACACCGTGGTTGTGCTGGACCGTGTTCGTGAGAATACCCGCCTGATGAACACGAAGAATTTCATGGACATCGTGAACCAGTCCCAGTCAGACTGCTTTGGTCGCACCATGATTACCACCATCACCACCTTGCTGGCGGTGGCCGCCCTATGCATCTTCACCACTGGCAGCATCCACGACTTTGCACTGGCCTTGCTCATCGGTATCATTTCCAGCGCCTATTCCACCATCATGATTACCACTTCCTTCCTGTCCAAGACCAGGAAGAACTGGAAGCCTGATGATGAGGTGAAGAATCTGCCCAGGAAAAAGGCCGAGATTGTGACCTTCCCCGGTGGCGGTCAAGTCTAAGGACGATACCTGAAGTATAAAAAACCGTTTCTGCATGACAGAAACGGTTTTTTTTTGTAGAATCCAACTCATGACTACTGATAATCGCAAGAAAAATGGACCGAAGGTTGTACGGGCAAGAGTGCTGGGATATTGCATGGGGGTCCGGAAAGCCATGGAGGGCGCCCACAAGGCTGCAAGAGATAGTACTGGTGGACAGGTGTGGACCCTGGGACCCCTGATTCACAACAAGACTGCCCTTGATATGCTGGCCTCGGAAGGGGTGCAAATTCTGAAAGAAGATGATTTTTCCAAGATACAGGGTGATGATGTGGTGGTGATTCGTGCCCATGGAGTGACTCCAGCAGTGAAGGCTGACGTTGCTGCCAGAAGCAGGGCTGTGGTGGACGCCACCTGTCCCCGAGTGATGCTGAGCCAGAGGCGGGTGGCGGACTTTGCCTCCAGGGGATACACGGTGATTATCGCCGGGGACAAGAACCATGGCGAGGTGACGGGAATTGCCGGCTGTGCCCAGGCAGCTGCCACAGGCGACAGTCGCTGCGTGTTGCTGGGAAGTCCTGCCGATGCAGAGGATTTTGTGGCGCAGCTCCGTTCTGGAGCGGCTCCAAAGCTGGAAAAGGCCATCCTTGTCAGCCAGACCACTATCAGCCGTTCTGAATACGACGCAATTGTGGAGGTCTTGTCTCCTGCCATTGAGGGACTGGAGGTCTTTGACACCATCTGTCCCGCCACCACGGAACGTCAGGATGCACTGGCTGACTTGCAGGGACTGGTGGATGGGGTGTTGATTATCGGCGGAAAGAATTCTGCTAATACCCAGCGGCTTTTGACCTCTGCCCAGCGATACTTTGACAAGGCCGCCCTCATCGAGACTGCCGACGAGATTCCACCGGAGTTTTTCCAACTGGAGCGGGTAGGACTGAGTGCTGGAGCCTCCACTCCAGACGAGGTGATTGACGGCGTGGAGCGGCGGCTACAGGCTGGGTGACTCGGATGCTCAGGCCCTTCTGCCCTTTACTTTCCCCCTATTAATTGATATATTTTTATAGAAGCGGTTTTCCGTTTGGAATTTCATTTTTAGGAGTAGGCTATGATTAAGACGGTGAAGGACATTGACTTGAAGGGCAAGCGTGTCATCATGCGGGTGGATTTCAATGTACCCATGAAGGACGGGGTGGTGCAGGACGACACTCGTATCCAGGCGGCCCTTCCTACTATCAAATACATTCTGGAGCAGTCTCCCCGGAGCCTGGTGCTCATGAGCCACTTGGGTGATCCCAAGAAGGACGTGAAGAAGGCCAAGGAAAAGGCTGAGAAGGCTGGAAAGCCCTTTACAGCCGCTGATGAAGAGGCCTTCATCAACGGAAAGAATAGGATGAAGCCGGTCTCCGAGTATCTGGCCAAGGTGCTGGGCAAGGACGTTGCCTTTGCCGAGGGCTGCTTCGGACAGAAGGCTGTGGTTGACGGCCTGCCTGAGGGCGGCGTCCTGATGCTGGAGAACACCCGCTTCAATGCCGAGGAAACCTCAAAGGACACTGAGGAGCAGAAGAAGCTGGCCCAGGAGCTGGCCACCTACGGCGGCGTGTACGTGAACGATGCCTTCGGTACCGCCCACCGTGCCCATGCCTCCACCGCCACTATCGCCCAGTTCATGGACGTGAAGGTTGGCGGCTTCCTGATGGAGAAGGAGGTGCAGTATCTGGAGCCCATGGTTACCAATCCGCCAAAGCCCATGGTGGCCATCATTGGTGGAGCCAAGGTTTCCTCCAAGATTGCCGTGCTGGAAAGCCTGCTGAAGAACGCCTCCGCCCTGATTATCGGTGGCGGCATGGCATACACCTTCCTGAAGGCCCAGGGGCACACCATCGGAAAGTCATTGGTGGAGGATGACTTCATCGATACCGCCAAGTCCCTGCTGAAGGCCGCCGAGGAGAAGGGTGCACGGATTATCCTGCCTGTCGACCACCTGGGTGCCGCCGAGTTCAGTCCTGATGCCGCTGCGGTGGCCATTGACGGAGCCGACATCCCCGACAATCTGATGGGAATGGATGTGGGCCCCAAGACCCTGGCCATCTACAAGGAGGCCATCCTCTCCGCCAAGTCCATCGTCTGGAACGGGCCCGTGGGCGTGTTTGAGTTTGAGGCCTTTGCCAAGGGAACCGGCGAAGTGGCCCACCTGGTGGCAGAGGCTACAGCCAATGGCGCCGTCAGTGTAGTGGGCGGTGGTGACTCCGTTGCAGCCGTGAACAAGTTCAATCTGGCCTCCAAGATGAGCCATGTCTCCACCGGAGGCGGTGCCTCCCTGGAGTTCCTGGAGGGAAAGACCCTGCCGGGAATCGCCGTACTGGAGACAAGGTAATCTGAACCAGGAGTTGGTAGCCCGGCTGCGGCAGCTGGCGGACAGATACGAGTGCGCCGCCTTTATGGAAAATGACCCCAGCCGGGTTCTGCTTCGCTACCGGCAGGTTCAGGACAGGGAGGTGGCCGCCTTCATTGCCGCCATGCTGGCCTTTGGCCGCCGTGACCTGTTCCTGCCCAAGGTGGAATTCCTGCTTGAGCTGGCGGACAGGGGCGGCGGGCCGGCCAACTGGCTTTTGCAGGGATTGCATCGAAAAACCTTCCCGCCCCCAGCAGCTGCTCCCCAGGATAAATTCTATCGGTTTTATTCATATCATGACATACAAATTCTCTTGTGCCGTCTGGAGTCGATTCTACAGGAAGCAGGTTCCTTGGGTGAATATCTTCGTTGTAGACATCAGCTGTGTCTGGAGGCTGACGGCGGCGAGGGCTGGCCGGATGATGATTCGGTTCCCCATCTTTCAGAGCTGGTGGGAGCAGCCTTCGCCGACTGCAAGATTGTTCCCAAGGGAAAAAATTCTGCCAACAAGCGGGTGCACATGTTCCTGCGGTGGATGGTGCGCCGCGACTCCCCCGTTGACCTAGGACTGTGGGATTGGTACAGTCCCGCCAAGCTGCTGATTCCACTGGACACCCACGTGCTGCAGCAGTCTGTGGAGCTTGGGCTGTTGCCCCAGAAGGCAGGAGGAACTGCCCGCACTGCTCGGCTCCTTACGGAGCGGTTGCGGGAGGTGTGGCCTGATGATCCCTGCCGTGGAGACTTTGCCCTCTTTGGACTGGGGGTGGATGCTGGTGATGCCCCCGCTGAATGTGCGTGCAAAGATGGCCCGTCTGGATTGTAGGTTCTTGATGTATCTATAAGAATGATGAAAAAACGTCATGCTCAAAAAAAAAGCACCTTATTTTGGGAATATTTTAAACATATTTCTTATTTCTTGTGGTATAAAAAAAGAAGTTCTGACTTTTACATCTAAGGTGGTTGTTGTATGAAGAAAATTCGTATGTCGCTGGGCGTGCAGATTACTATTCTGGCTCTGGCAAGCTCCATCACCATGGGGGTGGTGCTTTTTGTCTTTATGCTGGTGGGGATGATGAATATTGAGGAATATTCCATCGAGCAGCTGTCGAACAACATGATAACCAGTTATGACGATACCATTTCCGGGCAGGTGGACACGGCTATGAGTATCCTCAAGTATTTTAGCGACAAGGCAAAGGCGGGAGAGATTTCCGATGTGGAGGCACGGGAGATTTCCTCCGACTTGATTCGTAACCTACGCTATGGTGCAGAAGGCTACTTTTGGATTGATACTGTTAACGGTGACAGCATTGTCCTTTTGGGCAATGCCACAGAGGGAACGAACCGCTACAACCTCAGTGATGTGAGCGGCTTCCACATGATCCAAGAATTCATCAAGAACGCCAAAGCCGGTGGTGGCTTTACTGACTTCTGGTATCCAAAGGCAGGACAGTCAGAGCCCATGCCCAAGCGTGGCTACACAAACCTCTTCAAGGAGTACAACTGGGTTGTGGGAACAGGAAACTACATCGACACCATTAGTGCCACCACCAATGCCGCCTCGGAAGAAATCTATCGGATGATGGCTCGTCTGGAGATTATGGTTGTTATTGTGTTCCTTGTTTTGCTGGTAGTCTGTATCTTTTTCTGCATCTTCTTTTCACGGAAGATTATACAGCCCCTCATCGTGGTAAAGTCTGCCCTGCAGGAGGTGGCTGCCGGCAATTTGGCCATTGATACGGACCGTTCGGTTCGCAGCAAGGTCATTGCCAAGCAGGATGAGATTGGAGAGCTAGGAAAAGCCCTGGACTCCATGCTTACCAATCTGACTGAGGTGGTGGACAAGGTGCAGGATAGTGTGCACATGGTCGATGCTGGCAGTGACCAGATTAGTGCTGGAAGCCAGAGCCTTTCTGCCGGTGCCGCCCAGCAGGCTTCCGCCACGGAGGAGGTGTCCTCTACCATTGAGCAGATGGCCGCCAACATCAAGCAGAATGCCACCAACGCCTCCAAGACGGCCGCCTTTGCCGACGAGGCTGCCAAGAACAGCCGCAAGGGTGGCGAGGCGGTGAACAAGACCGTAGAGGCCATGCGTTCCATTGCAGAAAAGATTGGCATAATAGAAGGAATTGCCAGCCAGACCAACCTGCTGGCCTTGAACGCTGCCATCGAGGCGGCTCGGGCCGGGGATGCGGGAAAGGGATTTGCTGTTGTTGCCAGCGAGGTCCGGAAGCTTGCGGAACGCAGTCAGCTGGCCGCCAACGAGATCAACGAGCTTGCCACCTCCAGCGTCTTCATTGCAGAGGAGGCGGGTAATCTCATCAACAAGGTGGTGCCTGCCATCGAGAACACCGCCTCCTTGGTGGAGGAAATCAACGTGGCCTCCCGGGAGCAGGATACCGGCGCCCAGCAGATTGCCCGGGCTATCGTGGAGCTGGACAATGTGGTCCAGGAGAATTCTGCCGCCTCCGAGGAGCTTTCATCTCAGGCGGAGGAGCTGGCTGCACAGGCTTCAACCTTGGCGGATGCCATTTCCTATTTCAGAACTGTCGACCACTGTTGATTCCAAGAAACAAATAGGACACCCTGAGTCCAAAACCTGTGTTAGAATGAAAAAAAGAAACAACATTTTAACAGAGGTGAAGATGAGAACAGGGTGTCCCATGCACATTGCAACAGTATTGCCCCACCAGAAGCAACTGGGGAAAGGCCATTCAAAGAGACTTTCAAGGAAGGCAAGGCATCGGCTTGAAATGATTGATTGGTACAACCAGGTCTCGGAGCGCAAGAGCCGGACAGGGCTCAAGGACGCATCGCTGACATGCCGGCACTTTGGAATCGAGCGGGCATACTTCTACAAGCGCCACAACTTTTTTTCCGGGCGGACACCAAGCCGTTCAAAAGACGGTCGAAAAGCGGAGTGAGGGCCTTTGAGAGGAGACGAACCAGGGGAAGGCCGAGCTGTGGCTGAGGACAGGAACTAGAAATTAACATTCA
>CAMGSV010000029.1 GCA_946061495.1 uncultured Spirochaetales bacterium
ATTCTAACACAGGTTTTGGACTCAGGGTGTCCTATTTGTTTCTTGGAATTAACATCACCGCTTCATCTTCCGCAGCAGCGTTTTCTGCTCGGTGGTAATTCGATGGCTTTCCAGTGCCTTCTGGATGGCCTTGTTGTGGGTCCAGACCTCCAGATTATTCTTACTCAGATAGGTGAGGGTGGGCCGGTACTGTTTGGCCAGGGCGGTGGCAAAATACCAGGCTTGCATCATCCGCACGTAGTATTCTTCGCTTGGGATTCCTCCCACCAGCTCCAGCTGCTCTGGGGAAAAATCCTTGTCAAGAAAGTAGCTCATCATGCAGCCGATTCCAAAACGCACCGTGTAGCAGTGGTCGCTGGTCATCCAGTCCCTTGCCTTCGCAAGCACCTGTTGCCGGTGTCGCGTAAAAGACTGAGGACGGAAGCTGTCGCAGGTGGCCCAATTGTCCAGATGGGGGAGGAATGCCTCCACCTGCATGAGGCAGGTGGCAAAGTCCTTGGTGCGGTTCACCAGAAGGACATGGAGGTTGTCCTCCTCATAATAGTGGTGGGGAAGCTCCTGCAAAAAGGTGGCCACCAGTTCAGGTTCATTTTTCATCACGTTTCGTGCCAGCTCCCGTATCTGGGGAACCCGCACACCGATTATCTTGTCTGGATTGACAGTGGGCATGAGCCTCGACTGGAATGATCGGTATTCCTTGTCCTGCATGGCACAAAGTCGTTTTTGAATGTCCGTCATGATTTTCTCCAAGGGAGCATTTCGAAATCGTCTGTCCAAAAAAACTGCACCCGGAACAACTCCGAGTGCAGCTCTCAAGTTTAATGGCTCTCGTCAGCCTTTATTTTTCGTTGATCACCTGAACAGGATTGTCGGTGCTGACAGGACTCAGGTCGCTGTATTTCAGCAGACGTGCCTCGCCCTGAGCGTCGGTTACAATCAGTCCTGATTCTGTGACGCTAATGGGGGTGGACTGCTGCACACCAATCTTTGACTTTACCTGCAGCTGAAGCTTGCTGTTGTACTTACCCACCAGCCAGTTCCCACCGTCCTGGATCACTGCATAGTAGGCGTCTCCATCCTTCACCAGTGCGGAATTCTCGGCGGCTCGCTCGGCACTCTCAGCAATAATCTCCATGCTCACAGGATCCAGCAGTACAACCTTCACTGCACCGTTTCCAGAGTTCGTTCCGGCGATGGCTATGAAATTCTCATCGGCTGGC
This sequence comes from uncultured Spirochaetales bacterium, assembly GCA_946061495.1. Lineage (GTDB taxonomy): Bacteria > Spirochaetota > Spirochaetia > Treponematales > Treponemataceae > Treponema_F. The sequence continues at coordinate 1,221 of CAMGSV010000029.1, forward strand.
AGCAGGGTGCGTCCACGGATTACCCGGACAGGAGACTGGTTGATGACAACACCGTTCTCCTTGTTCAGTTTCACCATTGCAGAATAGGTTTCGTCCAAGTACCGCAGACCGTAAACTCCAGCTGCATCAGACATGCGCCCCTGCTCAATGAGCTGCTGCTGGTCCTTGGCAATCTCAGCACGGTCGGCACGAGCCTCGTCACGCTTCTGGTCAGCAATCTCCTGCTGCTCCTGGGCTTCCTTCTGCTTCTCTTCTACAACCTGCTGCTGCTCTTTGACAACTTCTTTCTGCTCCTCTACAGCCTGCTTTGCTTCCTCAGCCTTCTGCTGAGCCTCTTCAGCCTTCTGCTGGGCAGCCTCGTCATTGGGCTTCTTGTCGGCTTCCTTCTGAGCCTTCTGGGCTTCCTGCTGAGCCTTGGTGGCCTCCTTCTGGGCATCCCTCAGCTCCTGCTGCTCCTCACGGAGCTTCTCAGTCTCCTTGGTAGCTTCCTGCTGAGCCTGGGCAGCCTTTTCCTCTGCCTGGTCTGCCTCCCGCTCCTTGATGTCCACCAGGTCCTTGCGATCATCAATTCCCATGTCCTCGTCCTTGCGCATGGAGTCGATGACTTCCTTGTCGGAGATGACCGTAGTATCTACTGTTCCCAGACCACCAGTGGTGGAGGAGAGGGGAATGACAATCTGGCTCTTTCCAGGCCAATTCTGGTAGTTCAGGTCAAGACCAGCATAATCAGCGGTCAGGTTGTCAGTAACAACGCTCTTGTAACGACTGGTGAACACCTCCATGTTGCCCCGATACACGGCGTTGTATACGGTAACAAAAACAGCCAGTGTCTGGGCATCAGCCTCGGAATAGTTGTAGGCAGAAGCCAGGTACGATGCAATGATGTGGCGAAGGTTCCTGATGTGGTCCACAGATGCATCCGCACCGATGAACAGGATGTCTGCATCCAGCTTTTCAGTGGTGGTGGGATCTACTGCGTGGACAACGTAGTAGCGGTTTCTGGCACCGGCAGTTGTACTTGTATCACGGTTGGGGGCAATCACAGTACCCAAGCCAGATCCAATGCTCTTGATTTGGTCCAATGTGTTGATGATGGCATGAGGTCCATTATAGTTGATGAACTCCACGGTGTCTCCAACGCTCCGAATTTCAAGCTCATTGACCTGTCCGAAAGCAGGAGCTACCGTCAGGCAACAAGTCAGGAAAAGAAATAAAATGGATGTCCAGTTTTTTCTAATCATCATTCCTCCATAAAATTAGCTGCAAAAGCACTTTATTCTCAAAAGTATATCATAATAATCCGATATGTGCTACATTTGCAAAGCAATTATTTTCCTCATTGTAGCAGTGGCATATAGTTTTGTTCCACTATCTAAATTTTGATTAAGTAGATAGGAAAGGATGTACCGGCCCTTGGTGAATAGTGCAGGCTTTCCCATAAAACGGCATATTTCATAGGTGGCGTTGCACATGAGAGCCGTGATGCGTGGATTTGAGATCAGGTGGTGTTTCGTCAGTAAGGACTCGATGCTCTCCAAAAGGTCGAAGGTGGGATCGTAGGCTACATTCGCTATCCCGCCCAAGACAACGGACAGAATCGCAGGATCCTTTTCCAGCCGAACAATCCGTGCCAGTTCCTTGTTGAAGCAGCCGCTCTCAAAGGAGGACATGAGTTTGATGATGTCCTCGAAGTAGCCCATATTTTCCTCCATGAACGATGCCTCCATGGGATTCATTGACTGAATCGTGTATTTTGAGAAGAGGCGTTGCATCTCCAGGTTCACCAAGGCCAACCACTGGCCCTCTTGGTCGTTGTATTCCCCACGCTCTAGCTCCCATTTGATATCATCCATGTATTCCTCTGAAATGAGTCGTCCAAACAGGTATTCCGTAGACTGGGGGAGACCCGCCCGCAGGGATGATTCCTTCACATAGACGGGAAACGCTGTGTTTCGCTCTGGTCGGGTGGCGGTCTGGCTGGCAAGGCCGATGTGCTGGGTCACCCGATAGGCCTTGATGACCCAGGAATCTTTTTCCAGCATGGCCAAGTATCCCTGGGGAAGATACAGGATGTGGCTCCAGTCCATGGTTCCCGGCAGGTCGCTCTCCCAGGTAACCTCACCTTCCAGTGAAATTCCCACAGCCCTAGTGATATCGCAGAGTACGAGGCTGTTGCGGTCAAAGGTTCCGAAGGCGATTCTGTTGGTGTCCACTGGCACCGTGGTGGAAAGACTGATGGTTCCATCCTGGGGATTCAGATAGGTGACGGTGGTCTGTCCATCGGCGGGTGTCACCACGGCACAGATGGACTGGAGTCTGTCTAGAAAGAGTCGGGCAGCAGCTGAGCCCCCGATGGAACCTGCAGGCAGAATCCAACTGTCCTTTGCTGTGTTACCCTTTGAGGAGATGCACCCTAGGCTGCCATCAGTGAAGATAAGGATGACACCATATTTTGTTGTGATGGCAGATGTTACCTTGCCGCTAAAGGTCAATTCCTCAAGGATTACGCCGAAGGGGGAGTACCGCAAGGCGGTGCTGCAGCCCTGCAGGGTCTTTTTTTGGATGTGGAGGATGCTGCCATCCTCCAGCTCCATCAGGGGGATTCCACTTGACTCGCCGGCGGGAGTGGACCATTTTAGAGTGCCGTTGATGCCGAAGCAGGCCACCTCCCGGGGGCACTGGACATAGATGCGGCCGTCCCGCCCCTGGATGGGGGTGGAGATGATTTCCGCCGGAGCCTTGGTGCTCCAGAGGGTGAGGCCGCTGGGATTGATGAGGGAGACAGCGTTTCCTCCCGAAACAGTAATCAAGAAATCCCCGGTGCCGGTGCTGGAGTGGGGCGAAATCCGGGAGCCGGGGAGTCCAGCAAACCACATGAGCCTGCCATCCTCGGAAACTGCGGCCATGGTGCGTCCTTCCAGCGGTACTGCAAAGCCATATTCCGTTACAAGGGGATTTCCCACCGGCGCACCGCCTACTACCAGCTGCCAGCTGGGTTCCACGGTATTTCCTGCTTCCTCCTCTGCCTGCTGGCTCTTGTTGTGTTGGGTGGCATTCTTTGTCTGGGTTGTAGATTTTTTTTGCTGAGTTGTTGTGGTCTTCTTCGTTTGTGCCTCCAGAGGAAGCGTCTGCTGGAAAACCAGGAACAAAAGTATCAAATAGAGGGCTCTCTTCATATCTATCTCTCCAAAAGTGCCAGCGTTTCCATATGGCCGGTGTTGGGATAAAAGTCCAGCAGGTACAGCTTTTTCACGCGGTAACCAGCCTTCTCCAGGGTGGCACAGTCCCTGGTCTGGGTTGCAGGATTACAGGAAAGGTAGGCAATGCGAGGAATCCCTGACTGGGCCAGGAATCTTCTCATGGCTGGTTCCATTCCGCTGCGGGGTGGGTCCACAAAGGCCAGCTCCGGCAGATTTCCCTTCAGCAGTGCAGGAGCGAATTCCCTGGCCCACTGCTCTCCGCTGACACCGTAGCTTTGGTGGGCTTTCCCCATTAAATTCTGCTGGGCAAACACCAGTGCGTCCCGATTGTGCTCCACCAATGTCATCATCTGGAAATGATCTGCCAGAAAGGCTGCGATAGTTCCCGCACCACTGTAAATGTCTAGAGCGTGGGCCAAGGTTGATTTTCCAGTGGCAGTTTTGATTTCCTCCACATATTCCAGCAGCAGGGTGATGGCCTGCTCCAGCACCGCAAGATTTGACTGGAAGAAGCCCCGCACATCAAAGGAAATCATCTTTGGGCTGCAATTTCCTGGAGTCAATTGAACGGTGCAGGTGGTGGCAGGGGAGGCTACGGTACCGGAAAACCGGCGGCGCACCTTGTCCTGCACCTTGCGGCGGCTCTTGCCCGTTACCTGCAAACTGTCCTGGGACCTCTGGGTACTTGCCCAGAGAACCTGCTGGCCGCCGCAGACCCGCCTGTCTCCAAAAATCTGGATTCTGCCGGGATGGTGCTGCGCCCGCTGTTCCGGAGGAATCTGCTGCAGCCAGCTGTTGATTTCAGCGGTGGCACAGGCACAGGAGGTAATGGGAATGACAGCCTTTCCCTTGCCCCGCTCCAGAAGTCCGCCGTCGTGCAGCTGCATCCTGCAACGGTAGCCCACGGTTCCAGCGGCGGCGGTATCTATGGAAGGAATGGCCACCGCTTCACGCTGGAAGAGGTCCTGCAGCACCTGCCTTCTCAGTTCCCGCTGGAACCCACCCTCCACGTGGAGCATGGTGCAGCCGCCACAGCTGGCGTAATAAGGGCAGGCCGGTGTGATTCTGTGGGGGGATGGCTCCAGAATTGACAGGACCTGAGCCCTGTCATAGTCCTTCTGACGAGAGACCAGCTCCACCTGGGCAACCTCTCCAGGAATGAGACCAGGCAAAAAGAGGGCCTTACCTTCAATCCAGGTAAGGCTGTCTCCTCCAAAAACAGGCTTTTCTGCTGTGACAACAATTGGGGTCATTTGTCGGTTACAACGTCACTTCCGTAGAGAGGGCAGTCTTCATACCCTTGTTCTTGTATTCCACCAAGAAATGGTTGCCGATGTCGTCAAAGCCCTCCACATTGGAGGTGCAGTCTGTCAGCAGGGTGATTCTTGATGCAGGTATGTAGACGCACAAGTCTCTGATGGTGTGGGAGATGCAGTGGGAGAGGGCCTCGCCTGCAACGTAAATGTCCCTGTTCTTCAGCTTGTCGATGAGGGTAAAGTTGATGCGGGTGGCAGGATCTGCAGGATCCGGCACCTCCGCTTGGATGGCACTGTAGTGCTCCGTCATGGGATTGCTGGCCTTTGTCACGAAGTCGATGATGCGGCCTGGCTTGTACCGTTCCCACTGGCGGGCGGCATCCAGGAGATTTTCCTCCACACAGGCTCCCGCAGTGGCCAAAAGACAGTGGGGTGGCCAGATGGTCAGCACGTATCGTCCCCGAGTCTCAAGGTTGATGAGGTAGTCCTCCACCCGCTTGTTCAGGGCAGAATCAGCCGGACGGTACTTTCCGGATGAAAAGTCTGCATGGGTGATGAGGGTGTTCACCGCAGGCTCCTTGCCATCGGCTGTCTTCCAAAAGATTGGATGGGCGATGTGGTAGAAAGGATGCATATCCATGGTTACATGGATAGAATCAATCTCGTCAAGATGGCTGCGGATGAAGTCGGCGATACGCTGACAGTCCTTCTCTGCATTCTTTATGTACATAGATCCACCAGGTGTACAAAAATCATTCTGTGGATCAACAATAAGTAGTTCTATTCCCATAACTTTATTATAAGTAAAAAAACTAAAGTGTCAAATAGAATCTTCCGATAGGGCAAAAAAAATAGCTCTTTCCCCAGTATCGGCTGTGATGGTGATTATTTTGCTGTTCTCTCGAATTTTTCCAGTAATCCACCAAAGGCGGATACCACCAGGCACATGAGGACACTGCCAACTGTGGCCAGGGCGAGGTACTTGAGGATTTCCAAAACATTGACAAAAGCTTCCATAGTGGACAACTCCTTTTCTCATGATTGGATGCAGTGTACAGTCCTACCGTCAAATAGTAATAAAATATAGATAAAATAATGGTTAATTTTTTTCACAATGGAGCCAGAGGATGCCGGCACCTTTTCTTTCCCTGTTCACTTGTCGGAAATGCCCGTTTGCGGTACATTGACTTCATGAACCTTGAGGCTTTTGTTTTGGGCTGCGGTGGCATGATGCCCTTGCCCTACCGTCACCTCACTTCGGTGCTTTTGCGGCGTGACGGGGACTTGTTTTTGTTTGACTGCGGGGAAGGCACCCAGGTTTCTCTGCGACGATTGAATCTCAAATGGAAGAAGATTGACGCAATCTTCATCAGTCACACCCATGCTGACCACATCACCGGACTGCCCGGTCTGATGATGCTTTCCTCCCAGGTGGACCGGGACGAGCCGTTGTACATCTACGGGCCGCCAAAGGTGGCTGACTATGTGGAGTCCAGCCGGAAGGTGCTTGATATGTACATCAATTATCCTGTTGTTGTGAAGGAAATTATCGCTCCCTGTGTGGTCCATGAAGGAAAAGACTTCTATATCAAGGCATTTCCCCTGAACCACACCAAGCCCTGCGTTGGCTATACACTGGAGGAGCTGGACCGTCCGGGGGAATTCAATCCTGAGGCGGCCCGTGCCTTGAATGTACCGGTGGGTCCCCTGTGGTCCAAGCTGCAGGCGGGCCAGAGTGTCACTGCCAGCGACGGCTCCACCGTCACCCCGGAGCAGGTGATGGGAGCAAAGCGTTCCGGCCGCAAGTTCAGCTACGTCACCGACACCATGTACATCCCCTCCATTGCTCCGGCGGTGCAGGGCTCGGATCTGCTCATCTGCGAGAGCATGTTCTCCCAGGACATGGAGGACCAGGCCAGGGAGAAGAAGCACATGTCGGCCCGCCAAGCTGCCGCCATTGCCCGGGACGGCCAGGTGAAGCAGCTGGGGCTGATTCACTACAGCCCCCGCTACACCGACAAGGAGCTGGACCTGTTACTTCAGGAGGCGCGGAATGTTTTTCCTGATACAGTCCTTACCCGGGACCGGATGGTCTTCGACATTCCTTATGTGGACTGAGGCGGGGCTGAATCCATTGCAGTTTTGAGGCGTTGCGCAGGTGATAGAAGTTGATTCCTTGACAAAGGTGTATGGTTCCCGCTCCAAGGTGCTGGCAGTGGATTCTGTGAGTCTGGTGGTCCGGCCTGGAGTTGTCACCGGTCTGCTGGGTCCCAACGGGGCGGGGAAGACCACCATTCTGAAGGCCATCTGCGGCCTCCATTATCCCACCTCCGGCTCCCTGCGGGTGATGGGCCTTGATGTGGAGGAGTTTCCCGTGGCGGTGCGCTCCCTGGTGGGCTATGTCAGCGAGCAGCCGGCCCTGATTGCAAGCCTTTCTGTCCGTGATTTCCTCCAGTATGCCTACCGGATTCGGTTTGCCGCTGGATTGCATCGGGAGTCGGCCACCGCCGAGAGGATTGAGCAGGCCGCCCGCAGCGAGACCATGAAGCAGGCCCTGGAGCGGGTGGTGGCGGAGTGCAGGCTGGAGGAGGTGTTCTTCCGGCCCATCGGCCAGCTGTCCAAGGGATTCCGCCAGCGGCTTTCCTTTGCCCAGGCCCTGCTGCACAATCCGCCGGTGCTGGTGCTGGACGAGCCGGTGTCCGGCCTTGACCCCGCCCAGATCCGCCAGATGCGGGACATGATACAACGTCTCGGCCGCCAGCGGACGGTTCTCCTTTCCACCCATTTGATGCAGGAGGTGGAGGCCTTGTGCCAGCAGGTGCACATAATCAGCGGCGGCCGGCTGGTGGCATCGGGTTCCGCCCAGGACATCACCCAGTCTGTGGGAACCAGCACCTTTGAGGACGCCTTCCTGAGGCTTACTGCTGGCGGTTTTGGAGTCTAGTATTAGAAAAGGAGCGTGGGCCTATGGTGAACGAGGAGATTATTTCCATCAAGAATCGTTTTGTGAAGCATCTTCATCCAGAATGTATCTTTTTATTTGGTTCCTATGCGACAGATATGTATACGGATGAAAGTGATTATGATTTTTATGTAGTCATGCCCGATGGTACTGACAATCTGCTCCAGCTGACACAGGAGGCATATTTATGTCTGCTGGACATGGACAGGAAGCCTGTTGACATTGTGGTGAATACCTCCTCTAGATTTAGGGAGTTGGCTCAGGGAATGACCTTGGAGCGACGGGTTTTGGATGAGGGAATCCAGCTGTATGCGTAATGACTCCAACGTAGCGGAATGGCTGCGGCTTGCCAATATGGATTTAGATACTGCCCAATATGTGTTTGGGAATATGTATCCAAAGCCTTGTGAGATAATTTGTTACCACTGTCAGCAAGCGATGGAGAAATTCTTGAAGGCTCTTGCCCTTGCCAATGACCAGGAACCACTGAGAACTCATGATTTGGTGGTTTTGGCTAGGTCCCTTGGGGGGCTGTGTACAGATTCCACTGTCAATTTTGCGGATGTACGCCATGTTGAATCCCTATGGTGTGAAGGTTCGGTATCCCCAGGACATGGCTGTTGGGATACAGGATGCGAGGGCGGCTCTGGAATATTCCCAAGAGATAAAGAGGTGGGCCGATGCTTTGATTGGAGTGTAGGGTATGGTGAACAAAAAACAATTGTCTGCCAAGGAGCTGCCCATGACTAGTTTTACCCGGAAGGCTGCCTGCTGGCTTGGAGTGGTGGCGGTGTTGTGGCGCAAGGAGCTGCGGCTGCTGCTGGCACGGCCGCCCTTCTACGTGGCCACCGCCCTGCTGACCGCTGGAGGGGCTGCCCAGTTTTTCCTTGGAGGCCGCTTCTTTGACTACGGCCTGGGCTCCACTGATTTGAACTTCTTCTTCTCCACCATTCCCTTTCTGTCTATACTGGCCGTTCCCGCCCTCACCATGGGACAGTGGGATGCAGGCGGCCTCCTCTTTGACGAGAGCCTGCCCCTCAGCGAGAACCAGCTGGTGGTGGGGAAGTGGCTGGCGTCCTTTTGTGGTGCCTGCCTGATGCTGGTGCCGGGATTCTGTGTGCCGGTGACGGTGAGCTTTTTTGGCACCCTGGACCTGGCCCAGCTGTTCGTGGGCTACGTGGGCATGGTGCTCTACCTGTCAGCCGCCTGTGGGCTGGGGGTGCTCTTGGGCTCCGTCAGTCCTGGTGCCGTCTCCGCCTACCTGGTGACCTCTGTGGTGCTGGCGGGGTTCAGTGGAATCCATCTGCTGCCCCGCTTCCTGTCCCTGCCGAGCTGGCTGAGCCGCCTGTGCCAGAGCCTGTCCTTTGCCTGGCACTTTGACAGCGCGGGGAAGGGGATTGTGGACAGCCGGGATCTGGTGTTCTATGTGGTGGTGACGGTGGCCCTGCTGAAGGTGTCCGCCGGCTTGCTGCGGGCCAGAAGGAGGGGCAGCCTGTGAGAACGAGTATGAGCGGAAGAAGGATGGCCCTGCTGCTGTGGATTCTGCTGGGGGGCTTGGTTTTGTTCTTGTCCTCCCTGTGGTATTTCCGCTGGGATTTTACTGCCGACAAGGGATTTTCCCTCAGTCCCCTGAGTCTCCAGCTGGTGGACTCTCTGGAGGAGCCCCTGCACATCACCTACTATGTCTCCCCGGAGCTGGAGGATCTGTATCCCCATGCCCGGAACATCAAGGACTTTTTGCGGCTCTACAGCTCCGCTCGTCGTCAGGTGCAGGTGGAGGTGCGGGATCCGGTGAAGGAGGGACTGGAGAACAGCCTTTTGCAGCTGGGGGTTTTCGGCCATCAAATTCAGGCCACAAAAGGAAATAGCACCCAGCTGGTGACGGTCTACTCCTCAATCGTGCTGGAATATCTGAACCAAGTCGCCGTGGTTCCCTTCGTCCAGACGGCGGAGAGCCTGGAATACGAGCTGGCTTTCCGGCTGCTGATGCTGGTGGAGGAGACGGGAGCCTGGCCGGTGCTGCTGATGGCGGGAAACGGCCTTTCGGTGCAGGAGGACTACGGCGACGTGGTACCCTGGCTGGAGGCGGCGGGCTTCCTTCCCACAGTGGTGACGGCGGAGGAGTTCCCGCTGATGGAGGAGCGACTGACCCAGGGGGAGGGACTGCGGATTCCCCTGATGCTTTTTGGCAGCAGCAGTCTGACGGGCGGACAGGTGGATGCCATCCGCCGCTTTGTGGAGGCAGGAGGACGGCTCCTTGCCATGACCTCCGCCCACACCGCCGACCTCTACGACGACTGGGATGTGGTTCCCACCCAGGACAAGCTCCTGCCGGTGCTGGCTTCCTGGGGACTGGAGCTGGGGGCGGAGCTGGTGCTGGACATCTCCTGCTTCCGGGCTACCTTCCTGAGCCAGGAGGACAATCCCGTGTACGAGCAGGTGAACTATCCCCTGTGGATTCAGGCCCTGCCCCAGTATACGGTGGAGCATCCGGTGTCCCGCCGTGCCTTCAATCTGGAGTTCTACTGGAGCTCTCCCATCACCCTCATGAGGTTGGACACCCAGCCCCTTGTCTATACCACTCCCGCCGCCTGGCTGTTGCCGCCGGAGCTGGACCGGGAGCAGCCCTTTGTCACCAATCCGTTCATGGTGAGCCAGACTGCCTCCCAGGCGGGACAGGTTGCCTCCCAGTATGTGCTGTCTGCCCTGGCTCCGGTGGAGGGGGGCGGCCAGGTGCTGCTGATTGGAAGCCAGTACTTCCTTTCCACCCTGCTGCGGCAATACACCGGCAGTCTGGGAAACCTGGACTTTGCCACCAAGGGACTCCTGCTGCTGTGTGGCCAGGATTCCCTGCTGGAGCTGAAGAACAAGGCCGCCGTCACCAAGGGACTCCACAAAATGGACCAGGTCCAGCTGGAGGCCAGCCGCCCACATGTTCTGGTAGTGAATCTGGTGCTGCTGCCCCTGTTGCCCGCCCTGATTGCCCTGGTGGTGCTTTTGATGCAGAGGGCTGGTGGACGTTCCGCCCTCCGGTTCCCTGCTGTGGGAGGAAGAGATGACTGAGAAAAAATACCTTTCCCTATTGGGTGCAGCCTGCCTTGTGGTGGCCCTCCTGTGTGTGGTGGCCCTGCTGGGCAGGCAGTCTCGCAGGCAGGAGCAGGTGGAGACGGCCCTCCTGAACAGCAGCTATTCACCAAACCTGTCCCAGGTGGACATTGCTGAGGGGGAAACCTCCATTTCCCTGCATCGTGGCAACGTGTCTGGCAGGCTTCTCTGGTGGGGAAGGGCTGGCCTCGGTATGGCCACCGGCAATCCCGCCACTGACAAGAGCCTGGTCTTTCTCGTTGACCCGGTGGTGATGAATGAATTCCTTTCCACTATGGAAGAAGTCAGGAGTCTCACCGTGGTGTCACGGAAGCGGGACAATTTATCCTCCTTCGGCCTGGATGATGGCCAGGGGGTGCGTGCCAGCTTCAGCCTTTCGGATGGCGCCACCGTCTCCCAGATACTCTTTGGTGACAGGAACTACAGTGGCCACCGCATCTATCTGAAAACCCCCGACTCGCCGGTGTACCAGGGCCAGGACCAGTTCTACCCTTGGCTCACATCATCCGCCAAAAGCTGGGCTGACATGGCGCTTGTCTCTCAGCAGCTTTTGGGCATCAGCGGTGGCGATCAGGTGCAGCGGCTGACGATGAGGTGCGCCTCGAAGGACGGCGGATTCAGTCAGCTGGTGCTGGTTCCCACCCAGGAGGATTTCTCCTCCAAGGTCAGCCGACTCCTTTCCCTGCGGGGTGGCTCCCTGATTCATCCCCAGGTGGCGGAAGGGCGCCCACTGCTGGCAGAAATCGCCGTTGACACGGGATTTGGCACCAGCGCCACCCTACGAGTGTATCAGGGGAACCAGTCCCAGACCGACCAGGAGATTTCCAGCTATTATCTTGTTCCCCAGTATAGCAACCTGCTGGAAAACAATGGTTCGGCTGGCAGCGGAGTGCGCGGGGACGGAAGCGTTCCCACCATGTGCTACGGCTTCGAGATCAGCGGCTGGACCTGGGACAGCATCCGCACACTGATGGAATAGGTTTTTATCGGAGCCTTGTCGCCGATTTCCCTGATTCTTCCACTATAATTATTCTCAAGTGCTGGATAACAGGGTATAATGAGTGGGTGGCGGAGATTCACCTTCTGGGGAGGGAATGGATAGGTTTGTGCGGGGAGTTGTGGAATGAAAAAGTTTGCTTTGGAGTTCAAGAAGGCTGTTGTTGATGACTTTAATTCCGAGCGGTACACGGTAGCACAGATAGCGAAGAAGCATGGTGTTCCTGTGGGCTTGGGGGCTGGCATCGAGGACAAGGTCGTGTCTCTCCATGAGGGCGGTCGGAAGATGACCGAGATGGTGAGGGAGCTTGGCCTGACTGCGTACGCCGTGAGGAAGGTGCTGGTCGGGCGTGGCCTTGACACCAAGCGGGTTCATGTGGACAAGCCGTCAGAAACGAAGTCCGACAGGGTTCGGGACGATGTGCTTGCGGCTCACAATGATGGCCTTGGGGCGGCGGACATAGCCAAGAGGTGCGGGGTGTCCATCCCCACTGTGAGGAAGGTTCTCCGTGAGGCGGGGGTGGTACCGCACAAGCACACGGTGGCAGTTTGTTCCGCCGTGTGTGGGGAGGGCAAGCCGCTGCCTTCATCTCAACAGCAGGAAGAGCTGAATCAGGTTGTAGACCAGGTGGGCAGCAAACCCGCTGAAGGGATTGTCAGTCAGGAGGACACAGGCCCGTAAGATTGATCCTGCCACAAAGGCATTTCCCACTGCTGGCCAGCCGCCGTAGCCATGGGACAGGGCAAAGACCACTACCAGGACTCCCTCCAGGCAGACAGGGGGGGATTGGTTCAGACCTCGCCCCTTCCAGTTCAGCACCAGTCCCAGCAGTAAGGGACTGTACCAGCGGTATACCATCTCCTCGTAAAAGGCGGCTACAGCGGTGTATGCCAGCAACAAGGGCAATTTCTGTTCCGCCATGCCGCCATTTTCCCCCAACGTCGGGTTGGGAGGGGCACCAAGCTGTGCCAGCAGGTTCCACAGGATGCTGTTGGCCAGCAGCACGGCAAGTACCACCACAGGAGTCGCAATCCTTCCCCATCTGCCTGACAGCCGGTCTTTCCAGCCCTTTTTTTGCCCGCCAGCGTGTCCATCCTTCCGTTTTCCCTCAGAAAGAGGAATACCCTCCAATAGTCTCAGACTTCGGCTTCTGACAAACAGCGCCACCGCCAGTATTCCCTGCAGCAGGGTGGTGGAAAACTGGGGCGACATGATGCCAGCCGGGGAGTCGGCGGTGCCAGTGCCGGTGGCCAGCAGGATGGCCATTGAATGCACCAGCGGTGGCAGGACAAGGGCCAAAAGAAAGGCCAGCTCCAGAAGGTGTCCAAGTTTTTTTTTGCGGGAAATGGAATCCATGGCTCCATTCTACACCAAGCCATGAGATTGTGCCAGCAGCAGGGCATGGCAACAAATGGGGAAGAATGGGAACCTGGGGGATGTGCGATGGTGACTTGAGTATTGAATAAAATATATGATACAATTGCCGAATATCTGTGTTTTATATGCAGAAGGAGGAAGGACTCCATGAAACGGAATGGAAACACGTTCAAGACACTGCTGTCTTGTACTTTTATATCACTTTCCCTCTGGGGTGGGGTTGGGGCAAAGACCTTTGCTCAAGCTCCCCAGCACTATGTGGACTTTATCACTGGCTCTGTGGCGGATAAGACTGCATTGATGAAAAGCCTTGTAATCGATGTGGATACACCTGAGCTGGTGGCCGCCCTCCCGGAGTTGGCCCTGGAGTTTTTGCAGGAGCAGGTTCCCGTCATCGGTACCGGTGCTGGCATGAAGGAACTGGCACTGGCTACGATTCCTGTTTTGAAGGTTTCTACTCAGCGGCAGGGAGCCTTGCTGTGGAATATCTTCGGTCTGATTGATGACAGCCAGGTGCAGGTGGCAGTTCTCGAGACTATGACTGCCACTGCCGGAATCAACAAGCGGCTGATGTCCCCCTATCTTGAAGGAGTCCATACCTTTGTGGCGGAGTCTGTGGCATCGGGTGATGGCAACCTTGCAGCTAGTCTTGTGGCGGTTAATTTTTTAGGAAAGATGGCCGATCCAAGTTCCTTTGAGCTTCTTTTTCGCCTGCTGAATTCCGGAGGAAATGCCCAGTTGAATCAGGCCATAGAGTCGTCCCTGTCAGAGGTTATCCCCAGCTCCCAGGCCGCATTGCTGCGGTATATCAGCCAGAACAGCTATTCTATGGCAGAAAAGTATCGTCTTTTGCTTCTTGTTCAAAAAAATGAGACAATTTCCCCATTATTTAAGGCGGAAGTGGCAGAAAAGGCCCTTTCTTCTACTACAATAAATATAGGGGATATTTCCAAGATGGCTCCGGAGGCTATCTCATTGCAGTTGGCAGCGGTGGAGCAGATTGCCGATTCCATGTGGAGTCGGGCGGCGGAAACCGTGGCCAGCTATTTCTTGATGGCCCAGAAGCAGTTGGAGCTGGGGCTTATTACCAGCCACCAGTTTCTTACCGTTGTTGATTGTCTGGAAACATTGGCCACCACTCGGTCTGTTTCCGCCTTGATGGAGTATCTTGGAGTCCTCAATACGGCTGCTGCCCAGGATGTCGCCTCGGTGAATCATGAGGTGCTTCTGGCAGTGATTGAATCTTTGGGGGCACTGGGTGACAAGGCTGCATTCGACAATCTTCTCTATGTTACATATCTTCCCTATCCTGAAACCATCACTGCAGCTGCCCGCACCGCGTTGGCAGGATTGAAGTGGTAGGAAGAAAGGAACGAATTTTACTCTTTGTTCAGCAAAATGGCATGGTGGTGGCCGCAATTCTTGTGGCTCTGCTGGTGTATTCTGGTGTGGTTCCCTTGCTGAACCGATACCCGTACCAAAGTCTCATTCCCCCGGACCGGGTGGAAGCCCTGGACTGTGTGCTGGTGAGCAATCCCGTAAAGACGGGCAGCGGCACATTCTACCGCTGTACGGTAGAGCTGGAGGAGGTGAGGGGAGTTGTGGAGAATGGGGCCGCCACTGCCAGGCTCCATGGCGGAGCGGGAGCCGTCCTTGCCACCTCCCAGGCATCCGGCAGGGCTACGGTGTTTCTGCCCGCCGCCTTTGTGGAGGCCCATTATCCGGGAAAGCTCTATTCAGCGGTGCTGGGCTCCTCCCGTTCTCAGTCCGCCGTCACTGGTCTGGTGGAGCAGGGGGCTCGATTGAGTTTGAAGGTGCGGGCCGCCAGCCAGTCCGATGCACCGGGACTCCATCTGGCAGGAGGTGAGCCGGTGTTCTATGGCTCCGACTGCCACTACAATGGTTTTCCGCCGGGATGGTGGGGGACTGTCCAGCGGTTCCGTGGGCTGTGCCGTCTCCAGTTCAAGCGGCTGATGTACGGCTGGGGTGATGCCGGCGGCCTGCTGGTGGCCTTGCTCTGTGGCTCCGGTGAGTACACCGACCGGGCAGTGGGGGATGCCTTCCGTCAGGCGGGACTGGCCCACGTGCTGGCCCTGTCCGGGATGCACCTGTCCTTCTTCGCTGGTTTGGCCGCCGGGCTTGTTCGTGGCACGGGCCGCCATTTTTCCCGCCTCTTTTCCCTGCTGGCGGTGGTGCTGTTCGTGTGGTTCGCCGGCCTCTCTCCCTCCCTGCTGCGGTCCCTCATGGGCAGCCTGTTGGGAATGGCGGCGGGCTTGTGGGGAATCAGGTGCGGCATGGTGCGGATGCTGGCCCTCTGCTTTTTCCTCCACCTGATGCTGGCTCCCCATGACCTGCTGCAGCTGTCCTTCCAGCTCTCCTACCTGGCTCTGGCGGGAATCCTTCTTGCCGGCCCCCTCTTTGAGCCTGCCACCCATCGCTTCCTTCCTCCGGCGGTGGCCTCCTCCGTCAGTGCATCTGTGGGGGCGCAGATCTTCTCCACCCCGGTGACCCTCCTTTCCCTGGGAACCATGATGCCCGGCGGCATTGTGGCCTCGGTGGTGGTGTCTCCCCTGGTGTCCGTGTTCATGACGGTGGGGGTGGTGGCCATCATCCTCTCCCTGCTGTGGCCGCCCCTCGGTGAACCCCTTGGACATCTGGTGAATCTGTTGTATACTTGCGTCACCATTCCGGTACGGCTTTTTGCCAAAATCCCCATCTTGGAGCTGTCATGAACAAGCCAGACTACGATTCTCCCGCCTCCCTGAAGGCCTTCTTGGATGGTCAGGGGATGGCCATGCAGAAGAAATTCGGCCAGAACTTTCTCATCAATGCCGCCGCCCGCCGTCGCCTCATCGATGCCCTGCAGATTGATGGGAATTCCTCCGTCTGGGAGGTGGGGCCGGGCTTGGGTGCCATGACCGACGAAATTCTTTCCCGTGGTGCCAGCCTCACTGCTTTTGAGATTGACCGTGGCTTTGCCCACTGCCCGCCGGAATTCTT
>CAMGSV010000030.1 GCA_946061495.1 uncultured Spirochaetales bacterium
CCTGGCCATCATTCAAAAGGAGATAGCCGTTATCATAACCGCTCATTTCCAGCATTGCCGGTTCCGAGGTACTTTCCAGAGAAAACAACAACAGTTTCATCGTCTGGGCAGATTCTGCCATATACGCAATCTCTTCGGAATTCTCTTCCAGTGCCGCATGGTCGAATATCGGATGAAAAGAAATCCCCCGCCGTAGCAGAAACCTGCTGATCCAGGGGGGAATTCCCACCGAAGGCTGCGGCGGTCAGCAGCATCCCAAAAACAATCATTAAGAGCATTCTTCTCATACATAGTAATTATGGTAAGAATCAGCATGGTTTTTGACATTTTCGTAAAAAAAATTTGATAATTTCTCAATTATAAATTTTTCTTGAGGTCGGGCCCCATCTCTGATACAATGAAGAGTGGAGGAAGACATGAACGTATGCATTTTGAAGGGCAGCCCCCGAAAGAACGGAAACACCAACAGCCTGCTGGTTCCCTTTGCAGAAGCCTTGAAGGAGGCCGGCTGCTCCTGCAGGGAGCTGGATCTCCACACCATGAGCCTGGAGCCCTGCGTGGCCTGCCGCTGCTGCCAGAAAAACTGGCACTCCTTCAACTGCTCCCGCCGGGACGACATGCAGCAGGTCTTTGATGCCGTGCTGGAAAGCGACCTGATTGTCCTGGCAACCCCCATCTACAGCTGGTTCTGTACCCCCGCCATGAAGATAGCCCTGGACCGCCTGGTCTACGGCATGAACAAGATCTACAGCATGTCCCCCGGCCCCAGACTCTGGGCGGGAAAATCGGTGGCACTGGTAGTCACCTGCGGCTACAAGCCTGAGAAGGGGGCGGACCTCTTTGAGGAGGCCATGGTCCGCTACTGCAAACACTCCCGTCTCACCTACAAGGGGATGCTGGCGGAGCGCCACATGGGCTACCACACCGACTTCATGGACCAGGAGAAGGCCCAGCACGCCAGGGACTTTGCCAAACAGCTGCTGGAGGCGGTGGAAGGTTAAAATACCGAAAAATCATTTTTTTAGCATCCTATCCTTCGATGATACCATCCTTGTGCTATAATGGGGTATCCGCCAAGCTAGCAAAAGCAGGGCGGATTGGAAACAACACACAGAAATGGGGGAGAAGACAATGAGAACATCAGGAGATGACAGGACAGAAAAACTGCCCAGCGTACAAACACGGCTCCACAGCCCGTGGACAGCACCGCTGAAACTCGCCGGGAGCTACTTGGCAGCCTTGCTTCTTGTGCACATCATGGTCTATTGGGTTAGCCAGGACGGGTACGCCGCCTACGCCGTAACAGCCATGGCATTCTTCCTGCCAATGTGCCTCTACTCCTGCTGCCAGACGACACTGCGCAAGCAGCACGTCCTCACCGGCCTGCAAACTCCGCCGCAGGGATTCTGGAACACCCGGTACTACAACTTCAACCGGCGGCGTGTGGCGGCCTATGGCTTCCACGTGGTGCTGACCCTTGCGCTGGCCCTGCTGCTGCCGGTGTACCTTGCCATCCTGTCCCGTGCCGAGTATGTGGCGATGATGGCCCTGCTGCCCGTGGTGGTGCTTTCCACCGCTGCCATCCGTCGGCACCTCCAGTGCAATCCCTTGGGCGACAAAAACCATCCCACCAAAAACGAGATTCCTGTGTTGGTACTGGGCGGACTGGCATTCATCGTCTGCACGGTGCTCTACGGCCTCATCCTCTTCTATCTGTCCAACAACGTGGCCACCCTGTCCTTTGCCACACCACTCCTCGGCTCCACAAATCCCTTCCAGCAAAACCAGCTAGCCCGGCTCTTCGCCACAGTCCTGAACAATCTTGACGCAATCATCCAGTCCGCCCTGGGAAGCCCGCTTTCCCATGAAATCAGCTTTCCGCTGTACATGGTCGTGGCCGTAATTCTCCTGAGCGGCGGCATTGCCTTCTATGCCCTCAGCTGCCTGTTCCGCTCCCTGTACCTTGGCCGCAGCCGCCTCATCTCCGTAGCCGTGCCGGTGGAGCGGCTGGTCACTCTCCAGGCGGAGGGCACACCTGTTTCCCTCCGCCACCTTTCCAAGAGGGTGCTGGCAGGCTTCCTCCTCTTCCTGATTTTGACTGCCCTCGGTGCCTCCCTGGGAGCCCGCCAGCTGGTGGCCCGCCCGGAGCTGGGCAAGTGGATAGAGGACAAGACCACCATGGCCATGGAGACCATTGACGGTGCCCTGTACAAGCTGGGAACCACCCAGCAGATGGAGGGTTTTTCCTCCACCCTGCAGGCACAAACCCTGACGGAGCTGGAGCTGCTTGTCAACAGGCATTTTGACCAGATGGAAGGCAATGTGGACACCTACCTGGACGCATACTACAGCCTGAAAAGCGAGTATGGACGACTTTTGGCCATGATACGGGATGCCGCAGAGTCCGTTCTGGGGGGACTGGGACAGGATGCCGCAACGGCCGCCCTAGGCACAAACACCTCCGCATACATGGACCAGCTGCTGGAGGAAAACCTCCTACCTGAGCAGGACCTGGACCTGCAAATGCAGGAGATGCGGGAGAACGCCAGCCGGATGTGGCAGCAGGGAATGGAGGCAATTCGGGAGCAAAACAAGATTACCTATCGGAACGGCATGTACCAGACCACCGCCAACATCAATCTTGACGACATCATGGCCCGTTCTGCCCCGGAGTTCTCCGTCAGAATGAAAGGAAGCCTTGCTGCTGGGGCAGTGGCGGGACTGGCAACGGGTCTGATTGTCAAGAAGCTCTCCAAGGAGCTGCTGGAAAAGCTTTCCGTCAAGGCCAGCCAAAAGCTTGCGAAGAAAGTCATCACCGAGGCGGGAGAAAAGGTCCTGAAAAAGAGCCTGGTTGGTGCCGGTGTCGGCACGGCCATAGGAACCATCACTCCCGGTCTGGGCAATTTCCTTGGGGCTGTCTTCGGAACGGTGGCGGGAGCTGCCGTGGGAGTCGGGGTGGACTTTGCCGTACTGAAGCTGGAGGAAGCAGTAAAGCGAGACGAATACCGGGAGGAAATCCTTGCGGCCATCCGGGAGCAGCGGCAGGAATACCTTGCCGCCTTCTCCACCGACGGCCACAAGCAGACGGAACCCTCGCCGGAGGAGCCGCTCCAGGAATAGCTTGGCGACAAAGCGATTCCTTGAAAGCAGTGCAGGAGGCTCCGCATGAGGAATTGCCCGAACCGAAAAGGAGGAAACAACATGGCCTTTGACTTCAAAAAAGAATACAAAGAATTTTATATGCCAAAGAACAAACCACAGATTGTGAATGTTCCACAGGCAAATTATATAGCGGTGAGAGGCAAAGGCAATCCCAACGAAGAAGATGGTGCATATCAGCAGGCAATCAGCGTTTTATATGCTGTTGCATACACATTGAAAATGAGCTATAAGACAGACTACATAATTGAGGGATTCTTTGAGTATGTTGTGCCACCCCTTGAGGGATTTTGGTGGCAGGATGAAGTCCACGGTGTAGATTATTCTGACAAGTCAGCCTTTAACTGGATTTCTGTCATTCGCTTGCCCGATTTTGTTTCCAAAGCGGATTTTGAATGGGCAGCAGCAACAGCAACCAAAAAGAAAAAGCAGGACTGTTCATCAGCAGAGTTTATGACCATTGATGAAGGCTTGTGCGTTCAAATCATGCATACCGGCTCCTTTGATGACGAGCCTGCGACAGTTGCCCTGCTGGATGCCTATTTGAAGCAAAACGGCTATACAAACGACTTCAACGAAAATAGGTTACACCACGAGATTTATTTGTCGGATGCAAGAAAGGTTGCTCCCGATAAATGGAAAACGGTTATCAGACACCCAATAAAACAGGGGTAACAAATTCTCATTCAACGGTGAGAGCTCAGGCAGGCAGCAAGGAGGCCACCACCACTGAATGGCCTGACGCCCACCAGCCGGTCACCCTTCCCCTACCGCAGCAGCAGATCCAGCAGCCAAGCCTCCGGGACACAGACGAGCGAACCTGCTCATGATGCAAGACATGGCCCTCAATTTCACACGATTTGATGATATCCTTTGTGACGGTAAGCAGAATCTTATTATTTCTTTCAGAAAGCCCCAGCTGCTCCATTTTGGCAAGCAGCCTTCCCTGGCAATATGACAGAGACAACCGCATCCTGGGAAAAGACAAACCGAGACCAACCCGCTTGCTGATGAATGTACATGCTGTGATTGTATGAGTTGTGCGGTGAATAATCAAGCTAATCACCGCACATTTGCGGATAAAAAACAGATGGAACGAGAGCCTGCTTCCATTCAGCCCTACCCTGCGTTGCGGACCACCCGGAATGCGATTGGCAGGGGGCCAATCATAAACTCATAGTCCCCAGGATCAAGAAAACTTCTGCTTGTCACTCGTCTTACACCGCCACGGACAACACGACAGGGAACCTCCCGACGATCAGTCCGTCCTCCTGAGCTGTTCTTAATCTCCCCATAATTCGGCCCCCGTGGATTCACGCTGTCGCCGCTGACCTGGTAGTAGCTGCTGCTGTACCAGTCCCACACCCACTCGTTTTGCTCGTCGGCATAGTCCCCTTTAAAGGTAGTTCCATTGTAAGGATAGTCACTTTTCAAAGCACCTTTTCGGACCGCATACTCCCACTCCGCCTCGGTGGGCAGCCGGTAGCCGTTGGCGTTCCAGTCGCAGGTGATGTTGGGCAGATCCTCCTTCGGCCTGAAATACTTGGGGTTTGTGACCGCATCCGTAGAGCCGTTGGAGGCATAGCAGGGGGTGAGCCCTTCTGCCAGACTACGGCGGTTGCAGTAGGTGAGGGCATCAAACCAGGTGATGTTGGCCGCCGTATTGGTCTTCCACAGGTGGCGGGGAACAAATTTGCTGTTGACCGGTTCCCCATAATCATCAGGATAGACCCACTTGCCTCCTACCACAGTAACTGTGTCCACCCTTTCATGATGGCCATCAGGATAGATACCCGTCCTTTCCACCCACTGCTCCAGGGTAATGGGCCTCTCGCTGACGTAGAAGCTGCTGACCGTCACCTTGTGGGCAGGGGATTCATCAGCATTGTAATCGTTTTTTTTCGATTGGTCGGTGTTGCCCATGGTGAAGGTGCCGCCCTTTACCAGAACCATCCCAGCACCCTGGGCCGCCAGCGGCGCTCCCACCACGGCCGTTGCTGCCAGAGCCAGCGCCAGAACCAAAATTTTCTTGTGTGTCTTCATATTTTCCTCCTTGCATCAGGCTTTACGTGCAGATTATACCACGACAGGGCGTGGGAAAGGTCGACTTTTTGGCGACTTTTGGGGGAGGGGATACACAGAATGTGACCAGAATCCATTTCATCAACCAGCCACCTCAAAGCAGCATAGAGGCTAGTATTTTGCATCCCAGTTTGTGATGCGTAGGCCAGCCTTGTCGGTGAAATTGCCACAGAGAATGATGATGAAGTCTATCAACGCCCAGATACAGCCCAAGCCAAAGCAGCAGGTCAAAAGGATTTGAAGGATTCCTGTACCCACCTTGCCGACGTAAAATCGATGGATTCCCAAGGAGCCAAGGAAGAACGCAATCAAAGCCACGATGGTGCGGCTTTTGGGCGACATACCTGTATTCTGGGGCAACCCTAGATTTCCATTCTCCATGGCGACTGATTCTGCCGCTTCTTGCGCAGCACCGCATTCGGGACAGAATTTCACTCCGCCCAGAATCTCCTTTCCACAGCTTTTGCAAAACATTGTGTTTCCCTCCTGGTAAGATAATATTATAGAATATGCTGTATTCCCCAAGTGCTTTTCAGTGACGATTTTTAGGAAGCATACCAATCAACTGTTCCACAGTGCAAAATCTATCCGAGGCTCACTGTTTTCTTCTGGAAACCTTCGTGACCACCTTTGACTCTAACAGGAAGTTGGACAATTCCCTTGTGTTAAACACGAGAATTTCTTCCGTATCAAAGTCTAAAGCTAACGCCTGTATGATATTTCTTTGTTGTTCTTCCTGTGCCTTCTTTTCCTTCAAAGCCTTGAGGAATCTGACCCTCTGCCCGCTTTCATTGATGGTTCCACAGAAAAACACAGGAAGTGTTTTGACAAAGAAATGCTTTATCGGTCTAGGAAGCAGTTTGACCGCTTTGCTTACCACAATCCATGCAGCACTTATTGCGGTGACAGCCTCAGCAATTTCTTTCATAATTGAGATATAAGTCCCGACATCGCACATCTTGTACCACTCCTACGCATCGTTTGTATGTATTCCAAGGAATTGATAGTGTCATCCCGTCTAAACTGAATTGCCATACAATATCCTCATTACTTCACACGAATTTCTATCCCACCCCATTTGAAACTCTTGCCATTATTCATAATGCAAACAAAGAAAGCTTGTCTATATGGGTCAGTTGAATCCGAAGAATAAGTCACTACTTTATAAACTTCCCCATCTAAAAGTTCATACTCATTCAGTGCAGACCAGATAAGGAAGTTTTCTTGTTTTGAAAGTTTCTTTATGTCCCCTGATTTAGCATATCCCAGTGATTTCACTCCTTCCGCAAGGTCATCCAAACTTTCCCTGAAACGGTCGTCAAGGAAGTTTTGCTTATTAAAAACAGAAGGATCATGGGTAGTACAATACTCCGCAACAGCATAACCGCTATGTCCTTGCCAATCAGAGTAATATTTTATTTGGCCGCTGCACACAGCCACCACCAGCAGCATAGTAGCGGCAAGACAGATAAGTTTTTTCATAACCTACTCCTCCTTCTCCCGTTCAATCACCTCGGCAATTTTCTCGGCAAGACGGTTTAATTCTGCCTCAATCAATTCCTTGTATTCAGGACTTGCAGTGGTACGATAATGCTCAAGGATCACCAGCAAGGTTTCAAGATGCTTTGTTTCATCCTCATCCCTCAGCCTCACTAGAATATCCACAATACTCTTGTCTTCCATAAATAATTCCTCCTTAATAGTCTTTCACAAAAAGTGTGGTTCCAGACAGTAGAACATATTGCTGTGAATTTGAATCATTCCGAACAATATGGGCAACAACAAAATAGAATCATAATCATGCTCTTCTTCCATATCGATGGCAACACCCTCTCGACCAAAATACTTGGTTAAGTCCGCTTCCGTTTTTCCAACAAAATACTCCGCCCCTTTATTGGCAACGCCCAAACTCGCACACCCCGCAGATACCATCACCACAACAACGACGCAGCATCCCAATATCCAAAGTCTTGTTTTCTTCATATACCCCCCCTTTACCTTGTCCCTCTTATCAGTCACAGGGACAAGATCTTCTTGAAACCATTCACACAAATGTGCTAATCTTATTTCATTATAAACACGAATAGCATAATTTTCAAGTGAACAATAGTACGTTCGTGCTATTTTTACCTGATGTTGGACTTTTGGCTACGAGTGAAGGCAAAACTAGAGTACCAGGGCCTCACCCAGCGGGAGCTGGCTGCACGGATTGACGTGAGCTACAACACCCTGCAGTCCTGGATAAACCGCAACCGGCTTCCCAATGCGGAGCAGGCGGTGAAGGTTGCCGCCACACTGAACACCTCCGTGGAATTTCTGGTGACCGGCAGACGATCCCAGAACAAGAGCGACCATTCCCGCACCGTCAGGCTTCTGGAGGAGGCCATCGAGAACCTGCAAAAGGACCGGTAAGCGCCTCCTTGCCCCCGCTCCAACCAGACCAGACAAGTCTAGCACACCGGCGCAAGAAAAAAGTCGCCTTCCAAGCGACTTTTGCATTTTTACAGAAAAAAATCAAAAAAACGGGAGACGGCTCCTACCCCACCACCTCCTTGATGACCCGCAGGATGGCGGGGCCGAAGCGCTCGGCCTTCACGGTGCCGATACCGTAGACCTCCAGCAGCTCCTGATGGGAACGGGGCTTCTGCACTGCCAGGGCCGTGAGGGTCACGTCTCCCAAGATGATGTAGGGCGGCACATCCTCGTCGTCCGCCAGCCGCCGCCGCAGGTCCTTGAGCCGCTGGTGCAGCTGCTGGCCCACCGCATCATCCTCGGCCAGACGCAGCTTCTTTGCCTCGGCCTTCTTCTTGTCCACTGACAGGGCTGCCACCCCAAAGGCGGGGGTGCTTTTGGGGGCTGCAGGCAGGGATGGCGAGGGAGCACCCATGCCACCACCAGAGACGGATTCCTCCCCGCCGCCCCTGACGGAAAACTGCACCGGCAGCCGCACCTCCTTCCGCTGGCCCAGCGCCTCCCGTCCTAAGGCCGTGATGGAAAGCACATTGTAGTCAAAGGATTTTTTCAGATAGCCGTACTCCACCAGGCATTCCGACAGCTCGTACCAGCTGTCACGGTCCAGCTCCCGGCCAATTCCCCAGGTGCTCACCTTGTGGTGGCCGTTATCCACAATGCGCTTCTGCTTGGAGCCCAGCAGCACATCGATGACATAGGTGGCGCCGAACCGCTGGTTGGTGCGGACAATGCAGGACAAGAGCTTCTGAAAGGGAATGGTCACGTCCCGCTCCTCCGGGGGAGCGAAGGCGCAGATGTCGCAGCACTGGTTCTCCCGGCCCTCCTTTTCCGCCCCCGTGGACTTTCCGTGGGACGTCCCCTCCCCAAAATAGGACAGGAGGAGCTGACGACGGCACCGATGGGTTGTGGCATAGCGAATCATCTCCTGCAGGAGCCGCTCCGCACTCTCCTTCTCCTGGTCGCTCTTTTCTTCCATAAAAAAGCGAATTTTCCTGATGTCGGCGGCGCTGTACAAAAGCAGGGCATGGGAAAGCTCCCCGTCACGCCCGGCACGGCCAATCTCCTGATAGTACTGCTCCAAACTCCGGGGCAGGTCGTAGTGGATCACAAACCGCACGTTGGGCTTGTTGATGCCCATGCCAAAGGCCACGGTGGCCACCATAATCTGCACCTTGTCCCGAATGAACAGCTCCTGGTGGCGGGAGCGCACCTCGTCGGCCAGGCCCGCATGGTAGGGCAGCACGTCAAGGCCGGACTCCTTCAGCTCCTGGGCCAGCTCCTCCACCTGCTTGCGGGAAAAGCAGTAGATGATGCCGCTCTCCCCCTCATGGGCCTGGATGCACCGCTTCACCTGCAGCACCGGGCTTTTCTTGGCCGTCACCTCCAGGAAGATGTTGGGGCGGTCAAAGCTGGCCAGAAAGGAGGCCGGCTGGTACATCTGGAGGCTGGACATGATGTCGTTGCGGACGGCCTCCGTGGCGGTGGCGGTGAGGGCGAGGCACACGCTGTCGGGAAACAGGGAGCGCACCTGGGCAATGTTGCGGTAGTCGGGGCGGAAGTCATGGCCCCACTGGGAGATGCAGTGTGCCTCGTCAATGGTGATGCAGGCCAGCCTGTGACGGCTGAAAAGCTGCAGCAGCCGTTCCGTCCGGGCAAGCCCCTCCGGGGACAGGTACACCAGCTTCACCTCCCCGGCGTTGATGCGGTCCAGGGCGGAAAAATACTCATCCCGACTCAAGCTGCTGCTGAGGAACACCGCCGGCACCCCCGCCGCCTCCAACCCCGCCACCTGGTCCTGCATCAGGGCGATGAGGGGCGACACCACCAAAGTGATTCCCTCCATCATCAGGGCGGGAATCTGGTAGCACAGGGACTTGCCGCCGCCGGTGGGCATGATGGCCAGGGTATCCCTTCCTGCCAGCACGCTGGAAATAATGTCCGCCTGCAGCGGACGGAATTCGGAGTAGCCGAAAACCTCCTTCAGCACCTGCTGGGGCGGCGTGGCGGGGGAATAAGACTGAAACTGAAAAAGAGAGGACATGGCTTGAGTATACCATAAAGCGGGGCGGGAAACTACGGGAAGGAGTGGGGAGAGGAGCCTTTACCAAATTGGTGGAAAATTTTTCCGACAGCATTTTCCGTCAATCAGCTGCAATGGCACAAGGCCCCACCCCCCCTTGGTACAGTCGCTGGCAGGAATCATCCCCTCCCTACCGATTTCTGACGAAAAGCGAGAATACGAGACGACAAAACAGCAGGGATTGCCCTTCAAACACCAGAAACCTTTTAATCGCCGCTGGCCTTGTGCAATCCCCTGCTGCAATCATTCCACGATGGCCCACTGACCAATGATCTCCTTGGCGGCCGGCGGCTTGGCAGGATAGCCGATGGCAGCGCAGCCGTAGACTCCGTGCTCCTCAGGAATGCCGAACTCCGCAAGGATTCCACGGACGGCGGGGTCGTCGTAACAGTCTAGCACCTGATTGATCCACACGCAGCCCAGTCCCAGCCCCTGGCAGGCCAGATAGATGTTCTCCATGGCACAGGCGTTGTCCACCTCACGATACTTGCTGTCCCGCAGGTTGGAAGTAATAATCAGCACCTGGGGCTTGTACATGTTGTAATAGGCGCCACGCTTGAGGGCAGCCCCCACTGCAGCAGCAAGCCGCTGGATCTTCTCAGGATTCACCGCGGCGGTGAATTTCCAGGTCTGCATCCCCATACCACTGGGAGCGGCCAAGGCACAGTCCAGAATGGTCCGCACCTGTTCGGCACTCACCGACTCATCTGTGAAGCTCCGGTAGGTGCGCCGCTCCAAAATCGCCTTGATAATCTCGTTCATATATACCTCCTCATCTGCCATTCCATAATCACAATACTCCATTTTCGGTGACGATGCCACCGTTCTCTCATGTCGACTGCAGCTGCCTCCCCCTCACTGGGGCTCCATACCGATGAAGGCGGTGACGGACTTTTCCGGGGCCATCACCAGAGAATCCGTGAGGGTGAGGCCAATGCGTTGGGTGCAGGGCAGCAGGGAAAAGAAGTGACGCTGCACCTCCAGGCTCACGTCACCGTAGCCGGGACTGAACCGTGAGTGGAGCTTGAACCCCTGCTCCTCCGCCTCCCGCTCCAGCTGGCCGTTCAGCTGGTCCAAGTAGGACTCGATGAACATGGCACCAGCCGCCTGCATGATGGCTGCCTTGGCGGCATCCAGCTTGGTGAAGCGGCGGATGAGATTGTCCGCCATGGGACCAATGGTGGAGGCAATGAGCATCACCCGGCTGCAGCCCGAAAGATTCTTGGCTAGATATTTGCTCTTGAGTTCCACCCCGCCAAACCTGATCACCGGCAGCCTTTTCTGCTCCCCCTCCTGGCTGTCAGAATCACCCTGTCCGCCAGCCTCGTGCGGAAATTCAATCTCAAGGGGAAAGCTGGTGTACACGCTCTGAGCCTTCAAGGTGGACTGCATCTGCTGGACACCGGCGGCCACCATCTGCTGCATTTCAGCGGGAATGCCCCCGTCCTTGCCCAGCACCACAGAGCGGGCAAAGCCAAGGTAGCGGTAGGTTTCGTCAAGGTCCACCGGCACGGAGGCCGCCTCCAGGCGATGGTGATACACAATGGAATCTTCAATCATGACTGCTACCGACAAAGCTTGGCTTCTGGCCCCACAATGTGGGACAGGTTGGCCTGAATCTGGCGGGCCACCTCTGGCTTGTTCATGGAGTAGACGTGGATCCCGTTCACCCCGTTGGCAATGAGGTCGATGATCTGGTCGGTGGCATAGGCGATACCCGCCTGACTCATGGCAGCGGGATCATCCCCGAATCGATCCACAATGGCCTTGAAGCGGGCGGGCAAATACGTTCCAGAAAGCTTGCAGATACGCGCAATCTGCTTGCCATTGGTGACCGGCATGATGCCCGCCACAATGGGCACGGTGATTCCCTGCTCCCGAATCTTGTACAGGTAGTTGTAGAGGATGTTGTTGTCGAAGAACATCTGGGTGGTAAGGAACTGGCAGCCAGCATCCACCTTCTTCTTCAAGTTCAGAATGTCTTCACGGGAATTGGCGGACTCAGGATGCCCCTCTGGATAGCAGGCCCCGCCGATGCAGAAGTCCCCGGCCTCACGGATAATTTCCACCAGGTCGCTGGCATAGCGGAACTCGGCGGCGGTGCGGTCGCAGCCTTCGGGAACATCACCCCGCAGAGCCAGCACGTTCTGGATGTCGGCGGCCTTTATTTTTTCCAGCTGCTTCTGGATGCTGCTTCTACTGGAGGAGACACAGGTAAAGTGGGCCAGAGCCGGCACCTGAAAGCCTGTCTGGATGTCGTCGGCAATGGCCACTGTATAGGCACTGGTTCCGCCGCCAGCACCGTAGGTAACGCTCATGAAGTCTGGATGCAGGGCGGCAATGTCCTGTACATTCTCCAGCAAGGGCTCGTAGGCGGCATCAGTCTTTGGGGGGAACACCTCGAAGGACAAGGTAGGCCGCCCAGATTGTAGCAAGTCGATGATTTTCATGGAAAGATAATACTGGTTTTTTGCCGTTAGTGCAATTGAGGCCACCAACCATAAGGACACAAAAAAGCCGGCAGTGCAGTGCATTCCAGCACTCCAATACCGGCTCCCTTCTGTCAGGCTACCTCAGCATCAGTCCGGCAGCTTCCGATAGACATCGAATTCCGCCAGCATCTGGGGATCCTTGTTCTTGTCCAGCAGGCTCACCACCACCGTCACCACCAGACAGAGGATGAAGGCGGGCAGAATCTCGTAGACGGCAAAGATGCCCCCCTGGAGGTTGTGCCACAGGATGACGGTAATGCCCCCCACAATAAGGCCAGCGGTGGCACCCTTGGCAGTAGCATTGCGCCAGAACAGGGCCAGCAGTACCAGCGGTCCGAAGGTGGCACCGAATCCAGCCCAGGCATAGCTCACCAGACTGAAGATGGAGCTGTTCTCATCCCAGGCCAAGACAAAACCGATGACAGAGATGACAAGGACGGCAATACGGCTCACAAGGAGGATTTCCTTTGCAGAGGCATCCTTCTTGATGAGGCCCTTGTAGATGTCGTGGCTAAAGGCGGAGGAGGCCACCAAAAGCTGGGAGTCGGCAGTGCTCATGGCAGCCGCCAAGATGGCGCACAGGAAGATTCCCGCAATGAAGGCGGGGAACATATGCTGGATGGATACGCTGAAAATGGTCTCGGCGGCAGCGGGAGACAGCACCTGGGGCAGGTGGTAGACGGTACCCAGGGCACCCACCAGCAGGGCACCAGCAAAGGCGATCACCACCCAGACGGTGGCAATGCGACGGGACAGGGCAACATCCTTGTTGGAGCGGATGCCCATGAACCGCACCAAGATATGGGGCATGCCGAAGTATCCCAGTCCCCAGGCCAGGGCGGACACGATGGACATGACGCTGTAATTCTGGTTCGACAGGAATTTGTCCTGCATCTGCTGGCCAAACTCACCGCTGATGGCACGCTGGCTGAATTCCCCCACCTTGGCCATAGCCTCGGAAGGACCGCCCAGCACCACCATCATGATGACACCAGCCAAAATCAGAGCTATGAACATCAAGGTTCCCTGCACAAAGTCCGTGGCGCAGACGGCAAGATAGCCGCCCAAAATTGTGTATACCAAGATGACGGCGACACCCAGCAGCAGCCCCAGATGGTAGTCCATGCCGAACACGGAGTTGAACAGCTTGGCACAGGCCACAAAGCCGGAGGCTGTATAAATCGTAAAGAAGAAAATGATGAGGATGACGGAGATGGTGGACAGCACACGGCTCTTGTCCTTGAAACGATGGGTGAAAAATTCCGGCATGGTGACGGAATCCCCAAAGGCGATGGTGCACTTCCGCAGGGGCTTTGCCACAATGAGCCAGTTCAGATAGGTTCCCACAACCAGTCCCAGGGCTGTCCAGAAGGCTTCCTTCATGCCGCCCAGGTAGGCGAGGCCCGGCAAGCCCATCAGGAGCCACCCCGACATATCGGAGGCCTCGGCACTGAGGGCTGTCATCCAAGGGCCAACCTGCCGGCCTCCTAAGAAAAAGTCGCTGGAGGTCTCGTTGTTCTTCATGTACCGCATTCCGATGACAATCATAAAGGAAAGGTACAGCACAAAGGCCAGAATAATGCCAATCATGTTTGAATCCATTTATAACTCCTAAAATCTATCTATTTGTCTAGCATTGGTTTGTGGCAGAGGGGTCGTCCGAATCGTCATGCATCTTGTTTATCTTGCTGCAGTGAATCTCGTTGTCCAAATCCCCCGGAAACACCTCCTCCCCCTCATTGCAAACCTTCAGCAGCTGCTTCTTGAACTCAAGGACGGAGGCGGGACGATGACATGCAGGTCTGCCCCTTGATGAGGTCGCAAAGTATGGTGTCGATGAACTCCTGATTAATTTCAGGCAGCTGCTGAGTCATATTGTCCATGGGAAACTCCTTTGACAAGACAGCACCCAAATCCCTGCAAGCTGGTATCTGGTTGGCAAGGCCTGGGGGATGGTTGTTTCAGATTCTCCACTATATCAAAAGATTAGCTTCACTTCAAGGAGTTGCCTCCTGCTCCAGTACGGCCTACAGGCTGCTGCGAAAACGACGGCTCGTCCAGAAATGGCGGCACAAAGGCAGGCAGCACAGAATCAGCAGGCTGAGTGCCACCACACCTCCTCGGCTTGCTCCAATAGTGGCCACAAGAGACAGCACAAAGCTCAATACATCTGCCCCGCCAGTAGCCACCAGCAAAAGCCAAGCTAGAACAGCGGCCAACGGAACCTCCAACAGCAGCTTTATCAGGCTGGTCATAGGAATGGCTCCCTCTCCTACTAAAAAGGCCAGCAGGCAGGGAAGGATTCCCGCAGCTACGGCCAAGCCGCACTTTGCCACAAAGGGGGAGAAAAAGCCGCAGCCCCCATTCAGCAGAAAGAGGAGGCCGCCGCTACGAAAATCATTCTTGAGGCTGTCGCAGAGAAACTGGCAGGTAAGGGCCACCGAAAGGACGGCCACCGCCCAGCTGGGGGAGATGTCAAGTCCGAGCCGCTCCGGGGGATAGAGGGAAACCACGGTGGCGGCAAGCCAGGCCACCAGGACAAAGCCTGTCAGCTTGGGGTTCCGCACCAGGTCCCGCAGCTCCTTTTTCAGGCAGAACAGGAACCCCATCAGGCAAACTCCCTGTAGGCCGCCTGAAGCCGCTCCACGTCCATACCCTCACCCTCCCACTGCCAGGAGATGCCGCCGTCCTTGATGAAGAGGATGCGGTGGGCGCACTCGGCGGTGAGGTAGAGGTCGTGGGAGGTGATGACCACCGTCCGCTCCAGCCGGGACAGCACCGCCACCAGATGCTGGGCGTTGGTGGGGTCAAGGCTGGCGAAGGGCTCGTCCAAAAGCAGCAGCTCCTTTCCGCTGGCGATTGCCACCACCAGGGAGGCCATCATGGACTGGCCGGTGGAAAGGCTCCGCACCGGCGCCTTGCAGAAGGCTTCCGCCCCGAAAAGCTGGTAGGCATCCCGCCAGTCCTCCCGCTTGTGGGCCTCCAGAATGTCCAGATGCTCCTTGAGGGAAAAGTGGCGGATGAGGCCGCCGCTGGCCGGCACGAACCAGGCGGGGGCGGCTTCCATCTTGGAGGGCAGGATGCCGCTGAGGAGCTTGAGCAGGGTGGTCTTTCCCGCCCCGTTGTGGCCGCAGACCACGGTGGTCCTGCCCTCCGGCACCTCCAGCTCCAGGCTGGTGAACAGGGGACGGTTCCGCTTGTATCCAAAATTGACGGTGAAATTCATAGTCGCCTCCTTGTCGCCTACAGCTGGGTCCTGTACCGCAATGAGTTGAAGGAGCGGTAGGCAAGCCGAACCAGGATGATGGCCGCCGCCATGGTGACTCCCGCCCGCATGAGGGTGGACAGGGTGAGCAGCAAAAACACCCCGGCAAAGATGATGCAGGTGGTAATCAGGGCGCTGGCAATCTCTGCTCCACGGGCAAACACCATCGCCAGCTGCATGATAGCGGCTATGGCCACCACAAGGGGCAGGAACCACAGGATGTCAGCAAGGGAAAAATGTTGCACAACATAAGGAGTATTTACCAAAACTATCACTAGTGCCTGGAACAGAGCAAACAGGATTTTTACCACAAAAACCTGAAAAAACCTCATATCAATATTATGCAAGAATATAGAACCTTTTGAAGTTGTATCCGTCAGGTACGAATCATACAGATACTGACAGACACACATCAATATAAAACAGATGAAGAATTCAGAATCCAATTTCCAAGCAAGTATTCTAAAAATATACACCAAAGTCAACATAATCAAAAAAAATAACCAAGACTTATAGTTGTTGAGAAAATCTTTGAGTTCTTTGCGAAATAAAACAAGCATTAAGAATAATCCTAGAATAAAAACAATGATTGTCAAGCGTAATAATACATTGCATACTCCTGACAATCATATCCAAACATCACTTCCTCAACTTCTAACATAGATATGTTAAAAAGCAAGGCCACCAGCAAGCATCATGACAACAATAAAGAACAACTTCAGCATTTCCTTACCTACTTTAGTAGTATTAACTATATGCTATAACGATATTTATCATCTGTCAAGGAAAACTACAGCTGGATACGGTACCGCAGGGAATTGAAGGAGCAGTAGGCCAACCGCACTAGGATGATGGCTGCAGCCATGGTGACTCCCGCCCGCATGAGGGGAAGGGGAAGGAGAAGCAATGACGTTACGGAGCCTAAAATAACCACTGCAGAAACAGTGAAGCTCGTCAATTCCGAGCCTTGGGACATCATCGCCGTTAATAACATCAATGAAGTTATGGCAACACAAAGAGGCAAAAGCCAAAGGAAATCTACTGCTCTAAAAGCTTCTAAAAACAAGTCAAAATTGACAGCAAGACTGACAAGCATCACAAGGATTCCCATCACAACTTTCACAAACATCAGGGTCATAAAGCTCCTGCCAGAATTCAATATGAAAATCATTCCCTTTTCCGTTGTATCGGTAAGGAAGGAGTCATACAGATATTGGCAGACAGCTATAAGGATACAGATGATGAAAGGATAACCTCCCAACTCCTTGTCGAACAACTGAAATATTCTTGGAGCACCAGCAGCAATCACAAGAGAAAGCCAACTTTTATAATTGTGGAAAAAATCCTTGAATTCTTTTCTTAGGAAAAAAATCATCTCCAGTCAAGCTCCCCAAAAATATACAGGCAATATCGATACCCGATAATGCCTAGGATAACTCTGACTTTTCTATCTGTCAAGGAAACCTACAGCTGGGTTCGGTAGCCCAGGGAATTGAAGGAGCGGTCGGCAAGCCGAACCAGGATGATGGCCGCAGCCATGGTGACTCCCGCCCGCATGAGGG
>CAMGSV010000031.1 GCA_946061495.1 uncultured Spirochaetales bacterium
CAGCCAAGACAGCCCGCAGCTCTGCGTTCATCCTTATCTGTAGGGGCCTGGACTCAACCTCCTTAGGAACTCGGATTCTCTCCTCTGCGGCTCCACGATGGACAAAGTCCTTCCGTACAGCCTCTATGTTCAAGTCCAACTCCTGACACAAGCGAGTCAACCATGATTCTCTTTGTATATCAGATTTGAGCGCATCAATGTATGGAAAGAATGCCAATGCAGCTTTAGTTTTACCCTCTGGGGTTTCTATTTGATGTTCTGTCGCTAAAAGAGATAACAAATAATCGCCATCTATTCTAGCACTGTTTACAAATTCTGTCAATGCTTTAGAACCTGAATTCACCATAATTTCTGCAGGATCCTTTCCTCCCTCCAATGCGATGACCCGGACTGCAATGTCGGCCTGCCTGCACAGAAGGATTGCCTTCAAGGTGGCTTCCCGTCCGGCCTGGTCTGTGTCAAAGGAAAGGGACACCTGCTCCACGAAGGGCTGCACCAGCTTCACCTGGTCCATGGTCAGGGCCGTTCCCAGAGGTGCCACCGCATGAGTAAGGCCGCACTGGTGGTATGCCAGCACATCCATGTAGCCCTCACAGAAAATCACTGCCTTCTCCTTACGGATGCTTTGGCGGGCATGATGGAAGGCGTACAGGGTCTTTCCTTTGTGATATTGAACCAAGTCCCCGGAGTTGATGTACTTTGGCCCCTCTCCTGCCAACAAACGACCGCCAAAGGCCACCACCCGTCCTTGACGGTCACAGATGGGGAACATGAGCCGGTGGGAAAAGAAGGATATGTTGGGATACTTCTTGGAGAAAAGGCCGGACTGATCCAGAAACTCGTCGCTGTAGTTTTTTCCCTTGAGAAAGACCCGCAACCACCGCCGGTTTGCGGGGGAATAGCCCAGCTGGAATTTCTGCACGGTTTCCAGGGTGATTCCCCTGTCCAGGATGTAGTCCAGCGCCTGCTTCCCCTCCGGTGTGGAGGTGAGGCAGTAGTGGTAGGAGCCGGCAACCCGGGTGTACAGGTCTGTGAACTGATCCTTGAGGGAATCCCTCTGGGAATTCTCCTGATTCTGGGACTGGTAGGCTCCGGAATAGACCACCTCCACCCCAGCGAGCTTTGCCAGAAAAACAATGGCTTCGCGATAGGACAGCTTCTCCATGTTGCACACGAAATCGACGGCGCTCCCGCCCTCATGGCAGCCGAAGCAGTAATACAAACCCTTGCTGGGATCAACCTTGAAGGAAGGTGTCTTCTCGTTGTGGAAGGGACAGCATCCCCACCACTCGTCCCCGCGCCGCTCCAGCCGGGTATACTCTCCAATGAGGGCCGTCACATCGGTGCGTTCCATCACCTGCTGGATTGTGTCGGAAGATATCCGTCCTTTCATCGGGTGCCTGCCGCCCCCTTTGTGTAGAGCTGCCCCATCTCCACATGCTCCTGGAAGTCCTCTGAGAAATGGTGGCTTCCATCGCCGGCAGCAGTGAGCCGGAAGAAGAAATAGTCGGTTTCGGGGGGATGGGCGGCGGCAGAAAGGGCCACCAAGCCGGGATTTGATATGGGACCAGGTGGCAGGCCTGCCCATTTGTAGGTATTGTAGGGGCTGTCCAGCTTCAAATCCTTGTTGGTAACCACCTCTGGGTGGGGCCTGCCCTCAATCTCTGTGATGATGTACACGATGGTGGCACAGGAGTACAGGCCAATGTTGTTCTCCAACCTGTTCTTGAAAACACTGGCCATGAGGGGGGCTTCGGCGGCTACTCGGTACTCCCGCTCCACAATGGATGCCAGCCGTACCACGTCAAAGAGTTCCTGGGAGGACAGCTGGGATAGCCCCTCGATCCCCGTGATTCTGGTGCAAAAGGTGTCGGCCATCATCCTGACAACAGCCTCCGCCCGCATACTGGGATTGAAATGGTAGGTGTCTGGAAAAAG
Organism: uncultured Spirochaetales bacterium; assembly: GCA_946061495.1. Taxonomy (GTDB): domain Bacteria; phylum Spirochaetota; class Spirochaetia; order Treponematales; family Treponemataceae; genus Treponema_F. The sequence goes on from CAMGSV010000031.1 coordinate 1,939, forward strand.
GTAGCCCTCAAAGCTGGGAGCCGGAATCTCATATTCGGCCAGCAGGATGGGATCCTTGGCCGCCGCAAGAAAATCCTCGCTGGCGACAATGCCCTTGGCCTCCAGCAGAGCTCCGATTTTTGTCAGGGTGAGTCCTTCCGGAATGCTTACCACCAGATGCTCCTGGCGGCCTGACTGGAGTATCTCAAACATCTCCTCCAGACTCATGGATGACTGCAGGGTGTAGAACCCGGCCTTCAGCTGGAGGTTCTGCTGCCGTGCCAGCAGATAGAAGGCCAGCTGGGACCTGATTATCTGCTGCTGCTCCAGCTGGGCGGCCACCGCCTTGATTCCCATGCCGGAGGGAACCTCAAGCTTGTAGGAGACCGCCGCAGTCTCGTCACTGGCTACAGGCTTTCGGGACATGAACCACCATCCGGCGGCCACCCCTCCGCAGGCAACAACAAGCACGAGGAAAACAATGAGGCTGGTGACAAAGATTTTTCGCATCACGATAACTCCAATATAAGGAAAAAAAACTCAGGGGGCAAATTTATTTCTTGAAGAACTGCTCCATATCATGGATAGTCATAGAATTGTACATCGTATCGATGACCATGGCACTAAAGCGTTCCAATCCATCGGGCAATCCCTGCCAGCGAATGAAACGAGCCAGTATGGCTGTCTCTTGAGGGGTAAAGGTATAGGTAAAAGCTAGCTGATCCTTCTCCGATTCACTCATACACTAAAGCTCAATCCTTCCTGGGCAAGATGGAGCTCCATATCAGTTTTCGCGATATACTGTGCGTACCATTGGGCTGACTGGAGGATGGAATTCAATTTCTTGTCATCATACGTCGGCTCATGATGAAAGAGGTACATCTTCTTTATGTTCCACTTCGTGGCAAAGTCCACCGCCAGAGAAAAAGCTGAGTGGCCCCAGTTCGCCTTGTACAAGGCCTCCTCCACCGTGTACTGGGTATCCAGGATGATTGCATTTGCGTCGGTGAAGTAGGAGGAATTCATCGGGGAATCCTCAAAGTCCTTGCTGGAAAGCTCCACGTCAGTGGCATAGATGACCTTCTTGTCCCCCTCCGCAAAGGCGTAGGCATAGGAATTACCAGGGTGGGACATCTTCTTGGCCACAACAGTGAATGCACCAATCTGGAAAGGGACTCCCGGCGTAACCAGCTGGAATGAAATGTCCGCAAAGAAGCCCGTATCAAACTGTACGGGGAAGTATGGCAAATCCATTTGACGGGAAAGAATCTGCTTCGCATAGGGAAAAACTGAATAAAAGATGATCTTGCAGTTCTTCATATAGGCCTGGTCTAAGAAAGGCAGTCCCTGGATGTGATCCCAGTGGAAGTGTGACAACAGGATGTGGTAGGTGTTGTCTGGAGACGGAATACCGCGCTTTCCGAATTCACGGATTCCGGTGCCGGCGTCGAGAATACAGACGTTTCCCTGGCTGTCGCGAATCTCCATACAGGAGGTGTTGCCTCCGACAGTGCCGAAGATGGAGGGTGGCAAAGAGGCAAGGAAGCGCTGTCGAGCATCAAGGGAAACAATGTCCCGTGGGGAGATTCTCTGAACTACCGCCTCAATCTTTGCTTGAATCTGTTGTCCTGTAAGAGGGGTCGGTACAGAGCCCCGCACACCCCAAAAACGGATATCCATAACTATTTCTCCTCTCTCCTGATAGGCTCGTTGCCCTCATATTTCCGCAAAGATTCCTCTATCTCGCCACATGAGTGCAGCTCACCGCAATTTATTCCAGGACACTCCTTTGCCTCCTCCATCCATGTCTCCTGGTTTTTGAGGATAAAACTCCAGAAGGGATAGGTGGAGCACTGGACGGGACGAGCAGAATAAGCTTTACATCCGGAATCCCAAAATATACAATCGTTGTTCACCTTTTCTTGAAGGCAAAGTACGTGGGAACCATCATAATAAGGAACCCAACGACAATACATTTCTATAAATTGCTGCTCCTCTAGGTTAAAGCATTGGCAGAGATTTGTCAAATCTTTTTGAGAAAGATAGACAAAACCAGGCTCATGGCGACAGCAATGGGAACATTGGGTACATGAAAAATTCAGTCCCTGGGAGTAAAACGACTGGGGCAACTCACTCTCCATTTTTGACTAGAAATTATAAAAAAACGGCGCTGAACACTGTCCAACGCCGTTGTATGGGGAGAGAAGGATTCGAACCTTCGAAGGCGGAGCCAACAGATTTACAGTCTGCCCCCTTTGACCGCTCGGGAACCTCCCCATGTATTCAAGCCAACTCAGGGATTCGAACCCTGGACCCCGAGATTACAAATCACGTGCTCTGGCCAGCTGAGCTAAATTGGCACTAATGAACGTATAAGAATATATACGAAACACTAAAAAGTGTCAACCTACTTGCTCCACTTTTGTCAAAAAAACTGAAAAATTATACCTGCCGATAAAATGGCAGATACTTGTCCTTTATGACAGAACTCCAGTCGTAGTTCTTCTGGATGTACTCTGCTCCCTCTGAGATAATCTTTCCCATCATCTCGGGGCTTTTCTTGGCCTCGTCGGCCAGATAGCTCATGATCTGGCAGAGCCCCTCTCCGCTGTTGTCTTGGTAGAGGAAGCCTGTCTTGCCGTGAATAATCTTCTGGAGGCCACCGGTTGCGTGGGCCACAGGAATGGTTCCGTAGAGCTGGGCGATGAAGTCCTCCAGTCCGCAGGGCTCGAATTTGCTGGGCAGCACGATGAAGTCTGCCGCCGCTGTGGACAGTCGAGAGACGGCCCGGTCATAGCCCTGGAGATAGACGCACCGGCCGGGATGGTCCGTGGCCAGCTTGGTCAACCTGTTCTCCAACTCTGACTCCCCCTGTCCCACCAAGAAAAAACACACGTCGTCCCGGCGGGAAAGCAGTAAATCGGCGGCATCAGCCAGGATGTCTATGCCCTTCTGACTGGCAATCCTGCCATGATAACAGAAGTACACCACCCGATGCCCCGTCTTGCCGTCGAGGTCATTGTCCTGGATGGAACCTGACCTGATGAAGTCATCGAAGGAGTCCTGGCCACCTGAAGAGGCGTACCGCTGGATGAAGTAGCGGCGGTTCTTGTATTTTCCCTCCAATTTCCCCTTTTGGGGATCAAAGGCGAAGGGCAACAGGGAGGCCTCCTTGCTGGAAGGGTTGTAGCGGTGGCAGTCAATTCCATTGGTGATGCCGGTAATGGCAAAGCCCTTCTGGATGAACAGCTGGGAGAGGCCCATGGTGTCGTTGTTGGCAGGGTCCAGCAGCTCTTGGGAATACCAGGGAGACACAGTGGTGAGGGCCGCATGGTACCCTGCCGCCAGAAAGGGCTCCACGTTCTGGCCGTTCATGCAGTTCTCCAAGACAGAAACGGGGGCGCCGGTATATGACACCGCCTCCTCCAGGCTGCCGAAATCGTGATGGTAGCCGGGGCCGGCATTGTGGACCGTCACCACAAATTTGACCTGCTGGTACAGGTCGGCCAGAGAGTCAGTGCAGCGGGCCATGGTGGGAATCATGGCGGTGGCCGCATCCTGACAATGAATGATTTGCGGAAGCTTGCTTGGTACGGTGGCCCCGTACACTAGGACAGCCTTCTGAAACAGCACATCCAGCATCAGGGCATCGTGGAAGCCCGTTCCCCTGATGCAGGTGGAGTCACGCTTCTCGTCGGCCATGGTGTAGGTGTAGACACCTGATTTCTCGCTGTAAATCTGGTGAAGAATGAATATGATGGAAACCTTGCCCACAGAGGCGGCGTCAAATGAGACCACATAGTTCCTGCCGTCCACAGAAATGTGCTGGGGCGGGATGACATTTGGGGTATAGCTGGTGACGGAGGTGAAGTCGGTGCAGCCGTACCGGGGAATCATCAGGGTGACATCCACGCCACTGGCTGCCAAGCCCTCGCACAGGGAGCAGGCAACGTTCTTGACACCGCCTGCCTCCGCTATTCCGGCGTACTCACGACTGACGAGCCACACCTTCTTTGGATAGGAGGCACTCATTTTGTAGCCTGACCTGAAGATGAACTGGAATTGCCGGCTTGAGCAAAGTCTGGACGGAGCACCTCAGCCCCGCCGGTGTAGCTGTGGACAGGGACGCTGCCCTCCTCCATGTAGGCGGTAATCAGCAGTCGGATGGTTCTGGGCAAGCCACCCTGGACGGGAGCCTCCGCACTGCAGAACAGGGCCGCAGTCTTTACCACGTCACCACATTCGCTGCGACGAAGGGCGGCGGCGGGATTCAGAGCGTCCAAGTCGCCGGTCATGGTGAAGTGGAGGGACACGAAATCATCCGATGTCAACTTGTTTGCAGAAAAAAGCCGGGCGCACATGTCAGCCACGGCAGACTGTATCTCACTGGCCGTATTGCCACAGCATACAGCCCCACGGATTCCGTACAATCGTCTAGCCATAACAATAAAATGATAAATGGCCACGGCCTTTCTGTCAAGACAGGGATATCAGCTGGTGCCGGTTTGGAGAAGCTGCTTCACATCCCTGCTGCCAGCACGTTCACCATTCCGGAGAAAACAAAGCCCAGGATGGCCAAAACGAAGGAGATCATTACGTGGATGAGATGCCAAAGGAAGCTCAAATCCTTGTAATATATGGTGAAGAAAATGATCTGGATAAGGCTGCACAGGCAGAGCACGATGGTAATCACTGAGGCAACCTGAAGGATTCCCAAAATAAACAGGAGGCTGCTGTCCAGGAATCTGTTGATGCTTCCAGTGAAGTAGAAGATGATGGAAACCAGCACGAAGAGGCTCGTGAACAGGAGGAATCTATTGGTGAGCTGGAAAATGGGAGGGCGTGCCTTGTGCGGCCCTGTCTTTTTCTCTGTTTTTTCCATACGAAACCTTGCAGTCAAATCCACTTACTGAGTATACTCAGTATATAATACTCGGTATACTATGAAGGTAAGGGATGAAGGATGGTTAGTCAAATTCCTTTGGGCGATTCTTTCAAAATGATAGGGGATGCCCTTCCCTCACGTTATAGCAATTTCTGATTATCTTCAAGGTGGTTTTGCAAGAATGAAAAAGGTCCTTGTCTCCCTCATCATAGTGCTGCTCTTTGCTGGAGCGGTGTTCTATTTCGGCTGGGTGCAGTTTGAGGTTCCTGTGGGAAGCTATGGGGTGATGCTTTCCAAGACCAGCGGACTCCATCCCGATCCCATTGTGGCGGGAAAATTCCTGTGGCGGTGGGAGCGGCTTTTGCCCACCAATACCCAGCTGCGGATTTTCTCGCTGGACCCCATCACCGTAACGGATACCTTCAGCTCCACCCTGCCCTCCGCCCAGCTATACAGCACGAGGCTTGAGGGGGAGCCGGACTTCTCCTACTCCGTCACTGTCAGCGCCACCGCAAGGGTGAGGGAGGAGGCGCTTCTGGAGCTGGTGGTGAAGAACAATCTGCAGGACCAAGCGGCACTGGAGAAGCTGGTGCGTGACCAGCTCCATCAGTTCAACATCGCGGCCACCAACTACCTGCTGGAGCAGACCCAGCATGACACCACCGGTCTCAAGATCCAGACTATCACCACCCAGGAGCTTGTGGAAAACACTCCAGTGGCGCAGGAGAATCCCTGGCTGGAAATCACCTCCTCCGAGGTGTCCGATGTGCGGGTGCCCGATGCAAGCCTGTATTTGGCGGCAAAGAATGCCTACCTCAATAGCATTGTGGAGGGCACTGGCGGACAGGAAATAACCGAGAGCAACCACTTCTCCGCCCTCGTGAACCTTGGCGAGATACTCACCAAGTATCCCGCCCTGTCGGAGTACATGATTTCAGGCGACGTGGCGGCCACCCTGGAGCTGCTTTCCAACAGCAAGGCCACGCTGGGGACCACCGCTGCGGAGGCCTCCCATCAGGAAGCGGCAGAAGCTTCACCTGCCGCCGAAAACCTTGTAGAGCGCTAGGAAATTCCGCAAAAAAAATCCTGCTTCGGCACATGGCGTCGAGCAGGATCATCTGCAACTAGATCTCCATGTTCATCACTGACCGAACCTCCCGCAGGGTGGCCTGAGCCATGGCCTGGGCGGCCTCCACTCCATCCAGCAATACTTGGCGGATGGAGTCGTTTTCCTTCTCCAGCTGGGCCCGCTTGGCACGGATGGGCCGCAGGGTCTCGTTCAAGGACTCGGTCAAAAGCTTCTTCAGGGCACCGCCGCCACCGTCCCCGATGCGCTGGGCAATGGTCTGGGGCTCCTCACCGGTACACAGGGAGATGATCATCAGCAGGTTTGCCACCTCCGGCCGGTTCTCCGGGTCGTAGGTAATGTTCCTGTCGGCATCGGTCTTGGCCTTCTTGATGAGGGCTGCCGTCTCGTCCTCGGTGGCGGAGAGCATGATGGCGTTGCCGCGACTCTTGCTCATCTTCTGGCTGCCGTCCAGGCCCAATATGCTGGGCGTCTTACTCAGCAGAGCCTGGGGCTCCGGGAAGACGGGCTTCTTGGGAGAGAACTTCTCGTTGAAGCGGCGGGCGATGGTTCGTGTCATCTCAAGGTGGGGCAGCTGGTCCTTGCCCACCGGCACCACCGTGGCCTTGCAGAAGAGAATGTCGCAGGCTTGATGGACAGGATAGGTGTACATGCCAGCATTGACGCTCTTGATGCCCGCCGCCTGAATCTCCTCCTTTACCGTGGGGTTGCGTCCCAGCTCCGCATTGGAGATGAGTGTCAGGAAAGGCAGCATCAGCTGGTTGGCCTCAGGCACATAGCTGTGGGGATAGATTATGACATCCTTGCTGGGCTGGATACCGCAAGCCAGATAGTCGATTACCAATTGCTTCGTGTTCTGAGAAATCTCGCTGAAGGCGTCGTGGTCGGTGAGGACCTGATAGTCTGCAATGAGGATGGTGGTGGGAACCCCCATCTGGGACAGGCGGACGCGATTCTGCAGGGAGCCGAAGTAATGGCCGATATGGAGGCGGCCGGTGGGGCGGTCTCCTGTCAGCACCCGGAATTTCTGGGGATTGGCGGCAATCTCCGCCTCCAGCTTTTTGCTCCGCTCCAGGGCTACCTCGTAGGTGCTGCTGGTAGCGGCCACCTCGGTGTCTTTTGTCTCTTCTAGGCTCATAACTCCTCCATTGTGGATATTTTGTAGTGTCTAAAAATTGAATCAGCGGCCGGCCAAAAGCTTCTTGACCCGCTTGTACCAAAAGTTTCTCAGTCGCTCCCCCAGCACATAGAACCGGTAGAGGGGACTCAGGGGAATGTCCACACTTCCCGGCCGATGGACATTCTGACCCCCGAACCCTGTCTTGAACCGGTACAGGCCATGCATGGGATGGCCCGGATCGTCGGTGGGGGGGATGCCGTACATGTCATAGACCTGGCATCCTGCCGCCTTGGCGTCCTGCATGGCATGCCACTGCAGGAGATAGGCCGGCATCAAATTCCGGTGATTGTTGGAGGAGGCACCATACAGGTACACTGCCTCCCCTCCGGCAAACAGGGTGATGATGGCCGCCAGGGGCTCGTCCTGGTAGGAGGCCACATACAGATCCACCCTGGCATCTGTTGGGCAGGATGCTTGCGATCGCCGCAGCAGGTCCTGATAGTAGCCTTTGTGGTGGATGGCAATGCCGTCGCGACGGGAGGTGGTCTCGTAGAGGCTGTAGAAGGCATCGATGGCCTCCGCACCACAGCGACGCACCTCCACCCCCTTCTTCTCCGCCAAACGGATATTGTAGCGCCACTTGCTTTTCATCCGTGCCAGGATTTCCTCTGGCTGTGGGGTGAGATCCACCAACACCGTGTCCGGCGGCTGAATGTTGTCGGGAGCCAGCTTGCAGGAAATTGTCTGGCGGTAGGTCTGCCGCTCCTCCAGTGAAAGAAGATCCACCGGAACATCAAACCGAATGCAGATGGTCCTTTTATCCAGAAAAACCTTGAGATTGTCTGAAAAATCAGACAGAAAGCGGCCGTACACCATTGCATCCGCCAGAATCTCAGGGCTATTCCCCAGCTCCACCCCCATAGGAACGTAGGCCAAGGAAAATTCCCCCACCAACGGCAGGGAAAAGCTTCTGGCGAGGATGGAGCAGCTGAATCCCAGCTCCTCCGCCCCGTTCCAGCCTTCAAGATACTGGCGGGGATTGTATGTGCCGTAGACACGGATTGCCTTCCATCCCTGGGCCTCCTTGAAGGAAGCCCAAAAATCGCTTTGCAGGAAATGGGAGGGAGCATGCCCCAGCAAGGAGGCTGGAATCTGATCCTTCCCGGCAAGAAAAAGCTCCATGGGAATTAGTGGACCTCGCCGTTGACGGTAAACTGGGTGGTGATGGCCGTTCCGTCAGCCATCAGGGGAATGCCGCCGATGGTGACTGTCCTGTCCACCACCGCAATGTCCACCGCAAAGAAGGTGTCCGCATCAATCTCGGCAGGCTTCTGGAAATCCGGGTCAGCCCCCTCCAGCACCACTGGAGTTCCTGGCTTTGCCCAGCCACAGTCCAGCACCTCCACGCACTCCTTGCCGCTGTCGTCAGTGTAGTCGGCGGCCAGAAGCATTCCCCGGCTCTCGATTCCACGCATTTTGCGGGGCTTCAGGTTGTGGGCGATGACGACCGTCTTGCCCAGAAGCTGCTCCGGGGTAAGGTATGGCACCAGGCCGGAAAGGATCACCCGTTCTACTCCAGATCCGTCATCGAGGGTTTCCACGTAGAGCTTGTCGGCGTCGGGATGGCGCTCCACTTTCTGGATGCGGGCGGTTTTCAGTGCGATGTGCTGGTTGAAATGGGCTACCGGATCCGCTGCCTTTTCAGGCTCCTTGGGAGCGGCTTTCTTTGAGGGTGCCTTGGAGTCCGCCGGCTTCTTGCCATCCTTCTTCTCGCCCGCCGCCCGCTGAGCCTGGCTTCCGGCATACCGCTGGCGGTACCCTTCGATGGTCTTGTCGTCCATGGTCCTGAAATAGATTTCCGGAGTCTGCACCGTCTCCAGTCCCTGACAGACACCAAGGTCGCTCCAGGAGAGGCTTCCCTCCTTGGCGGGCCGGTGGCTCAGGGAATTGGACAGCTCCTTGCCGAAATAGGACATGACCTTCTCGGTAAACTGGGGCATATAGGGATGGGCCAGAATCATCAGGTCCTTGATGATGTAGCACAGGTTCATGATGAGTGATGCGGCCTTTTCAGGTGCCTCGGTACGGGTCTTCCAGGGCTCTCCGTCCTGAAAGGCCTTGTTGGCGATGGAGGACAGGGCAAACAGCTCCCGGAAGGCATCCTTCAGCTCAGCCCACTCCAGAAGCTCGGTGATGCGCTGCTGGCCGGCCTTCACCTGCTGCCAAAGCTCCTGGTCCACAGTGCCCTGGGGAATCCTTCCGTCATAGTAGCGGGACACAAAGGTCAGGGTTCTGTTCACCAGATTGCCCAGGTTGCCGATGAGCTCGCCGTTGTACTTCTCCTGGAAGTCCTTCCAGATAAACTGGGTGTCGGACTTCTCCGGCCGGTTGTAGAAGATGTAGAATCGCCAGGCGTCTGCGGGAATGCCGGACTCCTTGGCGTCAGTGCCGAACACACCAATGCCCTTGGACTTGGAGAATTTGCCTGACTCGTAGTTCAGGTACTCGCTGCTAGACATATGGTGCAGCTTTGTCCAGTCCCGGCCGGAACCGATAAGTGTCGAGGGGAAGATGACGGTGTGGAAGGGAATGTTGTCCTTTCCGATGAACTGAAACAGCTCCACCGGAGGTTTTCCCTCGGCCTCCTGGGACTCCTGGGGCAGCCACCAGGACTTCCAGTCAAAGGAGGCCTTTCCCTCGGCAGCCAGCTTGTTTGCCAACGCCTTGGTGATGGAGATGTAGCCGATGGGCGCATCGAACCAGACGTAGAACACCTTGTCCTCAAAGCCGGCCTTGGGGACGGGGATTCCCCACTTCAGGTCACGGGTGATGGCCCGCTCATGGAGTCCGTCACGAATCCATGAGCGGGTCATCTGCACCGCATTCTTGGCCCAACGCCCCTCCTTGCTGGCCCGCTCCATCCAAGGACCGTATTCCTTCTGGATGGCCGGCAGGTCGATGTAGAGGTGGCGGGTCTCCTTGATGACTGGTGTGGCTCCACAGGTGGAGCAGCGGGGAGATTTCAGCTCCACCGGCTCCAAAAGCTTGCCGCAGCTCTCGCACTGGTCGCCACGGGCATCCTCATAGCCGCAGTGGGGACAGGTTCCCCGCACGAACCGGTCCGCCAGGAAGCGCTGGCAGTCGGGACAATAGGGCTGCTGGATGGAATTCTCCTTGATGAAGCCCCGCTGGTCCAGGTCCAGGAAGAGCTGCTGGACGATTTCGGTCTGCTCAGGGGCAGAGGTTCGTCCGAAGTAGTCGAAGTTGATGCCGAACCACTGGTAAATCTCGGCGTGGATGGCGTGGTAGTAGTCGCACAGCTCCCGGGGGCTCTTCTTTTCCTCCAGAGCCCGTGTCTCGGTGGCGGTACCATACTCATCGGTACCACAAACATACATGGTATCGTAGCCACGGCTGCGACAGAAGCGGGCAAAAACATCTGCTGACAAAACCTGTATCAAGTTGCCCAAGTGGGGAACATTGTTTACATAGGGCAAGGCGGAAGTGATTAATCGTCTGTTCATTATAACACCATAAATTATATAGAAATACAGGTGATCTCCAAAGCATCGCCTCGAGAGATACCACTGCATAATTCTATATGGTTGCATGACTTTAGTCAACCAAAGGAGGGTCAAGGGACTGCGCGCACTGTCCCTTCATCAGGAAGAGGAATCGTTGACAAGGAGTTTATCTCAGCCTCTTGGCGGGCTTTCGGGGCATGACGGTAAAGCTGATGTTCTTCTCCACCTCACGCTGGGGGGGAATATCCACCTGCCAGCACAGGCTCACCGCCAGGCTGCCGGACTGGGCCCGCATCTTCAAGGTGGCCTGCTCGTTCAGCACAAAGACAAAGGAGAGATCCTGGTCGGAGAAACGGATCTGGGACACAGCACGTCCCTTGTCCTGAGGAAGCTGGCTGTGGAACACCTGCAGCTCCTCCTGCTGGCCGCAAATCAGCTCCGTGTCCAGACTGTCAGTGCCGGCTGCCTCCAGCTGAAGGTGTGACTCCACCGCAAATACCTGGCGGAGGGGCTGATCGCTCTCGTTCTTGATGATGTACTGCACCAAAATACCGTCGGGAGAGACCACATAGTTCTTCTTGAGACTCACCGGCAGGCGGAATGACCCCACAGTTCCCCTGGCCAGCAGCTGGATGTCACGGCGCTTTCCGTCAAAGGACCGCTCCTTGTACAGCTGGCGGGAAAATTCTTCGTTGCGGGGAGCTGCGCAGTCCTCCAGAAAATAATCGAGAAACAAGCCAGCTCCATTGTCACCGTTTCCCGCATAATTCCTCGATGTCTGGAATACATCGAATTCGAAAATGGATCCACCACGTCGCTGGATGTAGGCGTTGAAGGGCTGGAACTGGCAGATATACTCACGGATACCGTCTGCATCATAATCATAGGAGGTGACGGAGTCGAAGAAACCGGAGCACTCACGGGAAACCTTCTCCGCCTGCAGCAGGCTGCGGTAGACATGGTTCTGGGAGATACGGCTTGATTCAGTGGCGGCCAGCTGGTAGGCTTCTCCAGCCTGGGCTTCCAGCAAAAGGTCCCGGACAATCTTACGCCGGTTCTTGTCTCCCCTGCTTTGGCTGGTGAGAATGCTCAAATGCAGCATCTTCGAGTAAAGCAGATAGGTTCCTGTATCCTGCAGCAGGTAGTCATAGGGATTAAAAATCACCGGTGTCCTTGTGACGGCTGCAGGGCAATCTTCAGAATCCGAAACTCGCTTGGCAGGACTTCCTGCAGGGAAGAGAATACCGGCGGGAATATAGGTCCGCTGGAAATGCTGGGTGTCCTTCACATATCGTGAGGGCAAGGTCCATTGGAAGGTCTGTCTGATCTGCTGTTGGCCAATGATGGTGTCCAGCTCCTGCAGCCACTGTGACTCCAGCAGATGATTCATTTGGGTCAGATCAAGGCTGTAGCAGACAACAGGATTCTCGGCGTCAGAGCAGGCTGCTGAAACCTGGCCTTCCAGCTGGGCAAGGTATTCCTTGGGGGGGATAACATCTTCTGTCATGGAGAACGGCAGAAGCTGCTGGTTCTGGCCCAACACATAGAGAATCTTCCCCTGCTCCTGGACAATATAGGGCAGGAAGGACTTCTTGTCTTGGGGGATGAGCCGGGCATCCATCATCACGTAGTCCATGGAGCAGGTCTTGAGACTGGAGACAAGGCTGGGATCCCAGGCATTGTTAGGAATCACCATGCCTCGGGGACGCTTTCCCGTGTGACGGCGCAGGGCTGTAGTGAACAGCTCTATCTGCCCCACCCGATCCGCCGGGAGGATTGTAGGCAGCAGGGGGTTGTAGTAGGCCCCGCCCAGAATCTCCACCTGTTTCCTCCCCGCCAGCTCCGAGAGCACCAGCAGGAATTCACGGTGGTGGCGGGCGAACCAGTCCAAGTGGCGGCCAGAGATGGAAACGGAGATTCGGCAGGATGGATGGGCATAGATGAACTGAAGCAGCTTGTAATATTCATGGTACTGGGAGTCGAAGACACCGTCCAGAGCCTGTTGATACCCCACCGACGGATTCAGACGAGAATAGAGATCCATGTAATTACAATTTACTTCAAGACAGAGATGAATTGTCCCCATTACCCCATGCTACTCCTGCTTTTTCTTCCCATAGAAAATAGTATAACAGAGCTTCCATAATTTGAAAACTTTTCGGGGAGGGATTTCCGCCTTTTTCTCCCTTTGGCAGGCGGTGCAGGTGGTGTCCTTGTCCATGTTGCCGCAGGGCACCTGTGAGGCTGCCCGCTCCTTGGGAACAAGCTTGATGACATGCTTGGGACAGATGTCGGCGCAACGGCCGCATCCGATACAGCCACTGAGCACCACGGCAGTATGATTGATTATATGGATGGCACGCTGGGGACAATGGCCAACACAGGTACCAAACCCAAGGCACTGCTGGAAGCAGTCATACTCAGTCTCATACATCTTGGTGAAGAGAACGCAGTCCTTGGGACCCTGGTAGTTAATTCTCCGCTGGGCAAATTCCTTCTCATGGCTGCACAGTACCACCGCCCGCCGTCCAGTATCCTCCAGGGACTTCTTGGGATGGCTTGAAATCTTCAGCTCGTCGGCGGCAAAGATGAATTTCTGGACCCTGTCCTTGTCCTGGGTAATGGACGGAATGAGGACACAGAAAATGAAGATGGAGACAAGTCCCACTATTATCATAAACAGCAGGAGGAGCAAAATGGTAACAATCACTGTCCTATCCCTCCATTGAGCCAAGAAACGTCGAACACCAGTACAAAGAACATCAGGATGGCGAGGCTGAACAGAATCAAGGAATTCTTGAACACCGGCAGCGGACTGGCATGATCATTTCGCCGCCTCAAAGCAGACAATACTGGAATGAGAACGTAGAATGATGTTAAACAACAGATTACAAAGAGTATAGCCTCCACGATGGTCATGCTTTCGTTGAGTGCCAACAGAATGCAGAGAAAAGACACCGTAAACTCCGTCATGTTGGATTGCACGGTGAGGCGAATCAGCACTTCAAGGAAAACAGAAACCACCAGGAAAATGAGGATGCAAACCAGGGGATAGAGTTCCTGCAGGGAAAGGGGAACCAGCAGACTCTGAATCACCAGATAGGACAGGGCCACGGTGGACACCGATGCCAGCAAGGACTTCGTAAAGGATAACCCTAATCCACTGGGAGAGGATGAGATGATGACCGCTCTGTTCAATCCGATTCCATACAGGAAAACGGAACCAAAGATGAAGATCAGACACTCAATTATCATTGCTTCCCTCCTGCTGCAGTTCCGTGCTGCGGTCCAGGATACCGCAATGCTTTCTGATAAAGGACAGGGATGCCAGCAAACCTCCGGAGAGAACCAAGGCCCCCGGAATAGAAGCCCAGAAGGTAAAGGGGCTAAAATAAGCTATGGTAGGCAGCTCGAATTTGAAGATTCCTGAAGGAATTGGCAAGGAAATTGTTCCATACCCCACCACATCCCGCAGCAGGAAAAATACCAGGGCATAAATGGAGAACAGACCTGATTCCCTCATGTTTCCCTTCAGGGCAGTCTTGAGATGCATTCCCCTGTTGTCAAAGAAACGTCCCAGCATCAGCACAGCGATGGTAGGCATATAACAGATGAACCCCATGGTAAGGGCTGTGACAGGAGAATACAAGATGAGAAGCTGCCGCGAGAAAATGGTGAGTCCCACCAGCATCAGAAGTACGCATGCGGGCTTCAAGGAGAAGAATTTAAAGTGATCCATCAGCTTGCTGAAGAGTGTGGTCAAAACCATCAGCAGGTTCAACACGATGACCACGGGGACACCGTAGTACAACCTGCCGGGAACAGGCACCAGCATCACGAGAGACACTGCAATGTACATGAAAATTGTATTTCTATTCATAGTTTTTTCCTTCCAAACCGAGAAGCCTCGGAATCCGTTTTTTCCAACGAGCCACCTGTACCGAATTGCGGAGACTTTCTGTAATGGCGGCCTCCTTCCCCAGATGGGAATCAAAGACGGCAAACCCAATGAATTCCGTACCAACTTGGGGTGTATACCGGAAAACTGCAGGCAGTGGGCCGTACAGGGTGGCGATTCGAATAATGACACCGTATACTGGTCCAGTAGTCTGGCTGGACACAGGAACCAGCTCATAGGCGGCCATGGAGGTGGCGTGCGGCCCTTGAAGCGGCACTTTATTGCCAGCAACATATTCCCCCGGGTAGAGTCGTTCAATGGTTTGGACCACCCGCTTTTGCAGACGCTTGTCCCAGGTATCCTTCGCACAAAAAACTATTAGTGCGAGCAATGAGAAAAGCAGCAGCATAACTGCCAGGAAAAAGCCTAAATTGATTGCCAATTTCTTTGGTTCCATCAGTTATATGATCATATAGATGTTAGAATTGGGAGAGATTTCAAATTCCCTAAGGATGTTGTTG
>CAMGSV010000032.1 GCA_946061495.1 uncultured Spirochaetales bacterium
GTGGCAGCAATTACAACACCCTGGATTTCTTCCTGCTAACCTACAACTCCTTGTTAGTCACCACACCCGAAATAACTTCCATCATGAACGCATACTCCTTCCTGAAAGGGGCGGTGTTCCGATTCTTCACCCACCAGTTTGCCAACAAAAGTCCTGAGCGGGCCTGTATACAAGACTTCATCAAATCCGTGGCAACGGGAACGGAAAGCTCCTTCACTTCGCTGATGGAAACCCTCTGCCAGCAGTTCCCGGAAACTGGCATTCCCGCCTGCCAGGAGCTGGCAAAACTCAATCCACAGGTTATCCTCAATATGGGAAGCAGCGCCCAAGACTTGGAAATGGGTCGCCGACTCCGTTCCCTGGTGAACTCCAAACTCACCGTCAAAATGGATTTCATCGGCTTTGTACCCATGGACCACATCGTCCCCATGGCGGTAGCCCGTAGAGCACCAGCCATAACCTTGGAGCCAGCAGGCTCCTTCGCCACAGCCATCAACAAGACAGCAGACAGAGTCCTCGCCTACGAATATGGATTTAATGAAAACCTCTCTATCGATGACGCAGACCTGGAGCTTTTAAAATCAGAATATTCACCCGTGGAGCAGCAATAGGATAGGACTATGAATTTACAGAATCTTTCGAATGAAGTAGAGTCCCAGAGCAGAACAATAGAAGAAGTTTTCATGAATTTCTCTATGGAATTCCCGCAGTTACTGGATTCAGGAAAAAGTTCCTCCTTGGACGACCTCCTGGAAACGTTGGACACCTTGGAAAAAGAAAATAGCCTTTCTTCCCGCACTGAAACCAGCCACTTCCATAACTACGAAGAAAAATACGCCGGTCTCTTCTCCAATCTCAACGAGAAGATTCAGAATCTGAGCCAAATCAACACCGACATTTCCCACATCAAAAATGACAGTGAGGAAATGGAACTTATTGCCCTCAACGCCATGGTGGTTTCCATCAAGTCTGGAGATAAGGGACGTGCCTTCTCCAAGATTACCGAAAACCTCCAGCAGCTTTCCACCAGCATGATTGGCCTTTCTGCACGCCTTTCCAGCGAGGAGTCGGCCCTCATCAACAACGTAACGAACCTCAAGAACCTGTTCCAGGAGATTACCTCCTGCCAGAGGAAGATTTCAGAAATCAGTTCCACGGAGATGAACAGAATTTCTGAGTGCATCAACCGTTCCTCAACACCATTGCATGAGATGAAGCAGCTGTCCCAATCCATCTATCCCCAAATTCAAGGTGCTATGGAAGGACTCCAGCTCCAGGACATCATCAAACAGGCCTTTGACCACGTTGTCATGTGCTTTGACCAGTTTGTTGACGATGACTCCATCTCCAGCAATGAGGAAAAACTGGACACCATCGCCTTCAATATCTCCTTGTCAGAAATTGCCCAGGACGTGCTCAGCGACATCGGCGACCACCTGCAGCGGGCATCAGACATTTTCAGTCAGAAATGGGAGCTGGTGGAAAGCATCCTGAACCAGACCGAGGAACGACGTTCCGACTATGTCCACAACTTCTCCCACAGTAGCTCCTCCGGCAGTGAGATGTCCATTGTAGCCCAGCTGGAGTCCGCCACCGACGGCTTCCAAGAGCTCCTGAAAAACTTCTCCCAATTCCAGGGCATCCAGAAGAAGGTTGTCACTGTCTGCCGCAATATCATCGATCGGGCTCACGGCATGTACGATGTATTTGCCAGCTTGCGCCCCGTCATCAGTAGACTCCAGCACGTCCGAATCCTCCAGCAAATTGAAGTTTCTAAAAATGACGCTGTCATGGCTGTAAAGGACTTGGTTACTGACATGGACAACCTGATTATGGACTCCTCCAACTCACTGGATACCATGCAGGTCACCATCGAAACCTTCATTGCAGAAATCAGCGACATGATTTCCGTGTTCACCAGCACCATGGCAGAGGACAATGCCAAGATGACAGAAGTCCGCACAGAAAAGGTGGCCTTCTTCAACACCCTGCAAACGCTCCAGGAGCGGATTTATTCCCTGATGCAGCACTTCACCGTCTATCCCCCTGAATTCAAGCGCCAGTGCGATCACGTGAACACCATGCTGGGTCAGCTTCAGTCCATACAGCTTGACTTCAACAGAATGAAAGGGCAGCTCACCAGCGAGGTGCAGCGGCTCTCCGACAAGAAGGTTCAGTTCATGCATGCCATGAACCTCCACAACTACGAGATCAAGGACGACAAGTTCAAGGACTTGATTAAGAAATTTACCATCACTGCCCACAAGGAGGCAGCTGGTAAGATCGCAGGATTTGAGGTTGAGGCGGGCTCTGCGCCGGGCGACATTACATTTTTTTAGAAGTATAGTATGAATAGATATTTTGATTCGCAGTTCAATAAGCATATCGTCACAATTTACCCCGGTGAGTTCCACTGTAGCGGCGGAGAAGAGTATATTTCCACCGTCCTGGGCTCCTGCATTAGTGTAGCCTTGTACGACCGTACCATACAATTTGGTGGGTTAAATCACTTCATGTTGGCCTATGACCAAACCAGCTCCAAGGAAAACGATGCCTTGGCCGGACGGTTTGGAGAATACGCCATGGAGCTCCTCATCAATACCATGCTCAAGCATGGTGCCCAGAAGAAACACCTCACCGCCAAGGTTTTCGGCGGCAGCAACGTTCTTGGCTCCAACGAAAACTCAAAGACGCCCTTAGTTGGTGCTGCAAACATTAAATTTGTATTTGATTATCTTGAGCGGGAGCAAATTCCGGTAATTTCATCCAATACCGGTGGAGACAGACCCAGAAAAATCTTTTACGATCCAAAGTCCTCCAAAATCTGGCTCAAGCATATCCGCAAAACAGTCAGGGAAGAAGAATTCATCAAGAAGAAGGAATCCGAATACGTTCACAAGGTTCAGGAGAAGAAGGAACATGCCGGCGATATCGTATGGTTTTAACAACACCGCCGGTAGTTTTTATCGGAGCGGCCTACTGTACAGCAGAAACCTCTTCCTCAATGGCGCGGAAAATCTTTTCCAAGTCCAGAATCAAGACAAAGGTATTGTCCAGCTTTCCGACAGCTTTTACAAAATCGCTGTGGGCAGGTGTCGTTCCAAAGGAAACGCTGTCGCTATGAACCAGCTCAAGTTTGGTCACCACGTCAACGCTGTCGGCAATCACTCCAACGGTCATAGGCTGGTCACGGTTCTCGGAAATCTCCGTAATGACAATCTCTGTGTCAGTCAAATCGTTGGAAACCTCAAAGCCAAAGAGGATGCGCAGGTCTATCACCGTAATAACAGAGCCGCGATTGTTCATCACCCCCTTCATGTACGGCAGGGCCTTGGGTACCTTGGTGATGTTCTCGTACTCAAGAATCTCCCGAACCTTCGTCACCTCGATGGCATATTTGCCACCAGCCAGCATAAAAGTAAAGAATTGCTCGTCAGATATAAGTTGGTTTTCCATGGTAATGATTATACATTATCTTTCCGATGATAGTAAAGAAGAAAACCCTCATTATATAGAAGTTTACTGGAGGTACAGATGGCAACTGAAACAACAAAATCAATCACAACCGTGACCTGGGAAGACACTGTTTCCGTGGAAAATGCCCAGAAAAAGAAGCAGGAGCTGCTGAAGGCCTTCAACTCCAGTGACAGAATTCACCTAGACATATCCCAGGTGGAGGACTTGGACATTTCTGCCGTACAATTGATTCTCGCCGCCCAGAAAGAGGCGTTGTTGCGGAAGAAGGAATTCAAGATTGTGGGAGATGTATCCTCCACCTTCTCAGACTTCTTCTGCCGCATCGGTATTTCCATGGACAACCTGATTACCAGTGAGCAGCTTTCAACGGAAATTCTTGAGACTATAACAGGAGATGAAAATGCTTGACCAAATCAACGAGGTATTTTTTGAAGAAGCAAACGAGCTTCTGGAGTCCTTGGAAGGATACCTCCTTTCATTGGAAGAGAATCCCACCGACAAGGAGATAATTTCCGCAGTATTCCGCATCATGCACACCATCAAGGGATCCTCAGGAATGTTTGGCTTTGATGCTATTTCATCCTTTACCCACGAAGTTGAAAGTGCCTTTGACATGGTGCGTAACGGAACAGCACCAGTCACACCAGAGCTTATCAAGCTGACCCTCCAGTCGCGGGACCACATCCTGGACATGCTGGGAGGAACCATCTCCAATGAGACCTCTGCCAGACTCATCGAGGAATTCAAGCAGTTGATGACCCCATACAAGAACGGAACGGCTCCTGCCCTCGCAGCAGAACCCAGCCAAAATGCAGATAGCACTCCCACTGTAGCAAGTAAAGGTGAAGCCATACCCGTCATGAAAACCACCATTGCCTCCTCCAAGACAGAGAAGAACTCAGCACCTCAGGCAACCTGGCGGATTTCCTTTACCCCATCTCCCTCCATCTTGTGTAACGGCACACGGCCATCCCTGATGATCAAGGAGCTCACCGAAATGGGAGATGCCACCGTCATCCTGTTCACGAAAAATATACCACCCCTGTCCCAGATAGAGCCCACCACCTGTTACCTGGCGTGGGATGTAATCCTTACCACCAACCAGAGCCAGCAAGACATTCAGGATGTGTTCATCTTCCTAGACGAAACTTCAGTCATCAAGATCGACTCCATCAATGTGAGCGATGAGGTCACCCACAAGATAGGTGAGATTCTCATCAACCGTAAGCATATTTCCCAAGAAACCTTGGATGAGATTCTTTCCGAACGCAAGCCTATCGGCCAAATGCTGGTGGAAAAGAATATCATCACCTCAGAGTCCCTCCATTCCGCATTGGCTGAACAAGAACACATCAAGACGATGGCAAAACCCAAGGAAGCCGCCCAGTCAAATACACCTCAGACCACAGCCCAGCAGAGCATTCGTGTCAGCTCAGACAAGCTGGAC
The DNA here is from genome assembly GCA_946061495.1 of uncultured Spirochaetales bacterium. Taxonomy (GTDB): domain Bacteria; phylum Spirochaetota; class Spirochaetia; order Treponematales; family Treponemataceae; genus Treponema_F. Next base: position 4,925 of record CAMGSV010000032.1, read on the forward strand.
CAACTCATTGACTTGGTGGGAGAGTTGGTAACCTTCAACGCACGCTTGGGCCAGCATGCACAGATAGCAAACAATCCTACACTGCTGATGCTCAGCGAGCAGAGCGAACGGCTCATCATCGCCCTGCGGAACAATGCCATGGACATGCGTATGCTTCCCATCGGCACCATCTTCACCCGTTTCCGCCGACTGGTCCACGACCTGTCTGCCGATATGCACAAGAACATCGAGCTGGTCACAGAGGGAGCCGAGACCGAGCTGGACAAGACCGTCATCGAAAAGCTCAACGATCCCCTTATCCACATGATTCGAAACTCCGTGGACCACGGAATTGAGACACGGGAAGAGCGTATTGCCAAGGGAAAGAATCCCCAAGGAACCGTCAAGCTCATTGCCCAGCACGCCGGAGCCTTTGTTCTTATCATCATCTCCGACGATGGTGCTGGTTTGAACAAGGACAAAATCTACCAGAAGGCCATCGACAAGGGCTTGGTAGCCCCCGGTGCAGATATCTCCGACAACGATATCTACAACATGATTTTCCTTCCCGGCTTCTCCACCGCAGACAAGGTTTCATCTGTCTCTGGCCGTGGTGTGGGAATGGATGTAGTAAAGAAGGACATCACCGCCCTCAACGGAACCGTATCCATTGAATCCCGCCCCGGCGAGGGAACAGACTTCATCCTGAAGATTCCCCTCACACTGGCTATCATCGAAGGAATGCTGGTTCAGATTGGTGCCAGCACCTTTGTCATCCCCCTGTCCAACATCCAGGAGTGCATGGAATTCAAGCCGGAGCGTGGCGACGACGGCAAGGTCTGCTCCCACATCACCGCCCGAGGAGAGTTCCTGCCTTACATCAACCTGCGTGAATGGTTCGAGATTGACGACCCCATGCCCACAAGCCAGCAGGTTGTCATTGTGAACGACCAGGACTCCAGCCTTGGACTCGTTGTGGACAAGGTTATTGGAAACAACCAGACGGTCATCAAGCCACTGGGAGACTTGTACAAGAATGCGGAAGGACTTTCCGGCGCCACCGTTTTGGGCGATGGTTCCGTAGCCCTTATCTTGGACGTGTTCAAGTTGTCCAATGTTGTGAAACGAACCGAGGCTACGGTATAGGAAAACGACAATGGATTCACTATCAATGCAACAGAAGACCTTATCAGAAGCTGAATTCAAGAAAATCGGTGCCTATATTGAGAAGAATGTGGGGATCAAGATGCCGCCTGAAAAGCGGATGATGATGCAGTCTCGGCTTGCGTCACGTCTCAAGGCCCTCCACCTTGACTCCTACAAGGCCTACATCGACTATGTTTTCTCCGGCAAGGATACCGACAACCATGAACTCATCATGATGATTGATGCCATGACCACCAACCTGACGGAGTTCTTTCGGGAGCCGCAGCATTTTGACTTTATGCGCAATACCGCCTTGCCGAACTATGCGGCTCAAAAGCTCGGTAAAATCAAAATTTGGTCCGCTGGCTGTTCCACTGGGCAGGAACCATATACCCTTTCCATGGTGATGTCCGAGTACATCAAGCAGAATCCCCTGGGGTCCATCCGGGACTTTTCTGTTTTGGCCACGGACATTTCCACCAAGGTACTGGACAAGGCAGCCTCTGCCGTGTATCCCATGGATGCCGTAAAAGGCGTTCCCCAGCAAATTATGCACCAGTATTTCCTGAGGGGAAAGGATCCGGCCAATCCCGTAGTGCGCCTCAAGCAGGACATTCGCAGTCACGTGAATTTCATGCGGCTCAACTTTATGGACGACGAATACGGTTTCCGTGACACTTTCCAGATTATCTTTTGCCGAAATGTCCTCATCTATTTCGACAAGGCAAACCAAGAGAGGGTAATCCGCCAGTTCCTGAGGTATCTGGAGCCCAACGGATACCTGTTCCTGGGCCACTCGGAGACCATCTTTGGTATGGACCTGCCTTTCAAGACAGTGGCTCCAACCGTTTTCCAGCGTATTTAAGCGAATTCAATTGTAGATTCAGGAGGAATGTATGAGCATCAAAGTATTGATTATTGACGACTCCGCCGTAGTCCGTGAGACTATGACCCAGATTTTAAGTTCCGATCCAGAAATCGAGGTGATGGGCACTGCTTCTGACCCCGTTTTTGCCATTAAGAAGATTCAGGCGGAGCGTCCTGATGTCATTACCCTCGATGTTGAGATGCCTCGTATGGATGGCCTTTCTTTCCTGAAGAAAATCAACAGCTTGGCCCATCCCATTCCCGTTGTCATTTGTTCCTCCAAGGTGGAGGCGGGGAGTGACAACGCCTTCAAGGCCCTCGAATACGGCGCTGCGGAACTCATCCTGAAACCCAAGATGGGAACGAAGGTTTTCCTCCAAGAGTCCCAGATTCGTATCTGCGATGCGGTGAAGTCAGCCTACTGCAGCAAGAACAAGATTCGCAAGCTCATCAGCTCCAAGCTGCCCCTGTCCGACGTGCAGCCAAAGCTCACTGCCGATGCAATCCTGGACAAAGCTTCGCCCCACATGGCGCTTGAAACCACGGAAAAAATCATCGCTGTAGGTGCCAGTACCGGTGGTACGGAGGCCTTGGCCACCTTCCTGCAGATGATGCCCATCGACTCTCCTGGTATGGTCATCGTGCAACACATGCCCGAGCACTTTACTAAGTCCTTTGCGGAGCGCTTGAACCGCCTGTGCCAGGTGACGGTGAAGGAAGCGGAGGACAACGATACCGTGGTGCGTGGCCGTGTTCTCATTGCTCCGGGAAACAAGCACACCCTCATCAAACGCAGTGGTGCCCGCTACTATGTGGAGGTAAAGGACGGCCCCCTGGTTTCTCGCCATCGCCCCTCTGTGGACGTACTGTTCCGGTCAGCTTCACGATACGCTGGCAAGAACTGCGTGGGTGTCATCATGACTGGAATGGGGGATGACGGTGCAAAGGGCATGAAGGAAATGCACGACACTGGTGCTTGGACCATCGCCCAGGACGAGGCCAGCTGCATCGTCTACGGAATGCCCTGCGAGGCAGTGAAGGCGGGAGGTGTTGACGAAAGCGTCCCCCTCAAGAACATTGCCGAAGCTGTTTTGAAGGCAACAGGATTGAGAAAATAAAGAAATTTGTAGTTATTGAGAAAATCTATCAGTTGTTTTTCAGATAGATTCATGGTATACTATAGCGAAACATAGGAGGTTTTATGGCTACAAGAAGGATTCTTGCAGTTGATGACTCAGTATCTATAAGAAAAAGTATCTCTTTCATCCTTGGTCAGGAGGATTTCGAGGTCGTTGAGGCTGAAAACGGAGCCGATGGCCTGACAAAGGCAAAGGGCGAGAAATTCGGTCTTATCATCACTGATATCAATATGCCCATTATGGATGGAATTCAGTTTATCAAGGAGTTGAGACGCACAGTTGAACATAAATTTACTCCTATTATTGTACTGACAACGGAAAACCAGGACTCCAAGATGCAGGAGGGAAAGGCTGCTGGAGCAACTGGTTGGATTGTAAAGCCTTTCTCTTCAGAAAAACTTATTGCAGTTGTAAAGAAAATTATTGGCTAAGGAGGCACGGATATGGGAACCCAATACTTGACGTTTACTTTGAATGATTCATTATACGCTGTAGAAGTACTGCAAGTTCGGGAGGTTCTCGAATACACCCAGCCTCAGGAATTGCCCTGTCCAGATCCTGTCATTGCAGGATTGATTCGTTCCCGGGGACAGAGCATTTCCGTCATCAACCTGCGGCATAAATTCGGTTTTCATGATGTGGAGCCGACGAAAGACACCCGAATCATTGTATTGGAGGTTCCCAGCGACTCTGCCCATTGCAATGAGCAGGGCCAGATGGTTTTTGGTGCCATTGCGGACTCAGTGAATGAGGTTCTTGACTTGGATGCCAATGCAGAGGAGCATGCGCCGGAAGTAGGCCACAGCATTGCCGCAGACTTTATCAGTGGAATTGGAAGAGTGGATGATAAGTTCATCATCATCTTGAATATGGACAAGGTTTTGAGTTTTGAGGAGCTTGAAAAAATCGCTCCTACAGACGCACATGATGTTTTGGAGGAAGAATGAGTCGCCAGTTTTTGTCGTTTGTCCTTGACGGGGCCTTGTATGCCGTTGAGGTTGCCCAAGTTCAAGAGGTTTTGGAGTACACCCAGCCGGTTCGCCTGCCCTGCACCATTGAGTATGTGGAGGGACTCATCAGTTCCCGTGAGCAGGGAATCTCCGTGGTGAACCTCCGCAAGAAGTTTGATCTGCCCACGGTGGAACTCACCAAGAAGACCCGCATCATCATCATAGAAATCGCCCACACAGAGGACGAGGAGACCCACATCATCACCTTTGGCGCCATTGCCGACAGCGTGGAGGAAGTGATTGATTTGGAGGAGGACACCATCGAGCCGGCCCCCAAGTTCGGTAACAACATCTCCGGCGAATATATCCGGGGAATCGGCAAGAAGGACAACAAGTTCATTATCATCCTGGACATAGACAAGGTGTTCTCTGCGGAGGAGATTTCAGCCTTGAAGGCAGTGTCCACCAAGTAGGTTGTTCCCCGGTTTTGCCGGGGATTTTTTGTACTCTCCATAAAGAAGTAAAAATTGACGAGTCCCTACAAAACGCAGGGACAAGACTTTGCAATTGCTATATTTTTTTCTGCTATAAATTTCTAAAAACTACTGGACTTTATGGGGCAAAAATGCCTATACTGCATTGCTTATTCTGCTTAAAAAGCAAGAGAGGTTAAAAGGATAAACTGCCGCATAGCGGTAAACCCCACCGGTAATGGAGATTGCAGTATGGTACAAACCGATTCAAAGGCTACCAACCAGTTTTATGTGTCTCGCCAGGAAGCAACTGAGTCCAATGCGAGAAGTTACCCCCGTAAATTCCCCTTTGCGCTGAAGAAGGCTCAGGGAGTTTGGATGGAGGACGTGGAGGGGAACAAGTACCTCGACTGCCTCTGTGGTGCAGGGACCTTGGTTCTTGGTCACAATGACCCGGAAATCAACCAGGCCATGATAGACTTGATTTCGGAAAATGCCCCGCTGCATACCCTGGATCTTACTACGCCGGTGAAGGATGAGTTTGTCCACACCCTTTTGGCAACCCTGCCTGCCGAACTGCGGAACAACGCCAAGATTCAGTTCTGTAGTCCCTCTGGAACCGATGCGGTGGATGCCGCCCTCAAGCTGTGTAAGACCGCCACGGGCCGTTCTTCCATCATCGCCTTTAGCGGTGGCTACCACGGCATGGGACAAGGCCCCCTGGCCCTCACCGGAAATCTCAACGCAAAGAACAAAATCACCGGACTCATCCCCGACGTGCATTTTATGCCCTTTCCTTATTCCTACCGCTGTCCCTTCGGACTGGGCGGCGAGGCCGGAGTGAAGGCCGCCTGCGCATACTTCGAGCGACTGATGAAGGATCCTGAGAGCGGCATCACCAAGCCTGCCGCTGTTATCATAGAGCCCATTCAGGGTGAGGGTGGCGTTATCCCTGCGCCCGCTGAATTCCTCCAGACAATCCGACGTGTCACCCAGGAACTGGACATCCCCATGATTGTGGATGAAATCCAGTGCGGTGTGGGTCGCTCCGGCACCTTCTTTGCCTTCGAGCAGGCGGGAATCCTCCCCGACGTGATTCTCTGCTCCAAGGGAATCGGCGGCTCCCAGCCCCTGTCCGTAGTCATCTACAACAAAAAGCTGGACACCTGGACAGCCGGTGCCCACGCCGGAACCTTCCGTGGCAACCAGCTGGCCATGAAGGCCGGAACCATCGTCATCAACCGTGTCTCCACCCCTGCATTCCTCCAGGAGGTTCAGGAAAAGGGAAAATTGCTGCTGGATGGACTCATGCGGCTGAAGGAAAAGGTTTCCATCATCGGAGACATTCGTGGCATCGGACTGATGATTGGCTGCGAATTTGTAGATCCCAGGGGACAGAAGGATGCCATCGGCTCCCTGCCGGCTTCCGGCGACATTGCGCTGCAGGTCCAGAAGAAATGCTTCGAGAACAAGCTGGTGATGGAGAAGGGCGGTCGCTACGGCTCTGTCATGCGCTGCCTCTGTGCCCTCAGCATTACCAAGGAAGAAATCAAGACCTTCCTCTCAATCTTTGAGAAGGTGGTGATGGAGATTGACGCAAGTGCAAAATAATGTGGTTTGTGGCGAGTATCTTTTTCTGACAGAAGAGGAGGCGGCGAAAAAGGCGTACATCGACATAATAAGCCGCACCGCCAGGGATATTGCCGAATCAATTGTGGACGAGAAGGCCTACGTGGGGCTTTCTCCCCAAGAGTTGAAGGAAAAAATCAAGGTGGAGCAGATTCTTCCAGAGCGGGGGAGGGGACTTTCTTCTGTTTCCAGCCTCCTTTCAGAGCAGATTCTACCTTATTTCCTCCGCACTCCCTCCACCGACTACATGGCCCATCTCCATGGTCCTTCGCTGCTGGAAACATTGGCCGCCGAGCTGGTGCTTTCCACCTTCAACCAGTCCATGGATTCCTGGGACCAGTCTCCAGTGGCCACTGAAATTGAGGTGGAGGTCATCGGAGAGCTGTGCCGCCTCTACGGATATGGCTCCACCTCCGACGGCGTGTTCACCTCCGGCGGCTCCCAGTCCAACCTCATGGGACTGATGCTGGCCAGGGACTGGTTCTGCAACGAAAGGCTCAAACATGATGTGAAAAAGCTAGGGCTGCCTGCTAACTACGGCAAACTCAGGATATACACTTCCGCCATCTCCCACTTTTCCATGGAGAAGGGTGCCCATCTTTTGGGCTTGGGCTATGATGCGGTGGTGAAGGTTCCTGTTGACCGGCGGCAGAAGATGGATATGAACGCCTTCCGCCAGCTGGTGGAGCAGGATGTGACACAGGGCAACATTCCCTTCTGCGCTGTCGCCACCATCGGCACCACCGACTACGGCAGCATTGATGATGTGGTGGAAATGTACCGCATTTGTCAGGAGCATGGAATGTGGCTTCATGCTGATGCTGCCTACGGAAGCGGTGTCATCATGTCCCTGGGCTATAGGAACAGGATTGGACCCCTTCACCTGTGTGATTCTGTTACGGTGGATTTCCACAAGATGTTCCTGATGCCCATCAGCTGCGGAGCCTTTCTGCTGCGGGATGGTAAGAACTTTGAGGCTCTGACCCTCCATGCTGACTACCTAAACCGTGAGGAGGATGAGGAGGACGGCTACACCAACCTGGTTGGGAAATCCATGCAGACAACACGTCGTTTTGATGCGCTGAAGGTATGGCTTTCTTTTCAAATTCGTGGGCAGGATGGCTGGTCCCAGATTGTGTCCACCTGCATTCAGAACGCAACCCACTTGTATAATTCCTTGTCCCGCTCTCCCCGTTTTGAAGCAGTTACTGAGCCAGAAATCAGCTCTGTAGTGTTCCGAGTGCTGCCTGCGGAGGGAAGAGCTGCATCTGACGAGGACATTGACCAGCTGAACAAACGGGTTCGCCGTGCTCTCATTCACCAGGAGGGAGTCGTTATTGGTCAGACGGTCTTTGACGGAAAGGTTTTCCTCAAGTTCACGCTGTTGAACCCCCGCATCACATACGAGAAACTAGACGCTATGCTGGAGCGTATCCAAGGGCTGGCGGATACAATTTAATAAAATGTGGAAAACTCCCAGGTTTTACCCGAGTTTTCCACATTTTTTTTACACTTTTCCATAATAAATTTCTTTTTCATAGATATGATTCCAGAGTAAATAAGTTGTGGAAAACATCTTGAAAACGCCCTATTTTCTATAAAAAGCTGTGGAAAACATAGTAGTTTTCCACAAGTTATACTTTCTACTAATATTCCCATTTACGTTGTCGAGGGCTATTTTCTTTGTTATATTTTCCTAGAGGTATACTATGAAAATATCTACAAGAGGGCGTTATGCCCTACGTTTTATGATAGACCTAGCATTACAAAGTCAGGACCAATATATTGCATTAAAGGACATTTCAGCCAGACAGGCTATTTCTGTAAAGTATCTCGAGCAAATTGCATCTCTTCTTAGCAAGCATGGATTACTTACTAGCATTCGGGGACAACAGGGCGGTTACAAACTGGCAAGGTCACCTGAAAAATACTCTGTGGGAGAGGTTCTTCGACTGACAGAAGGTCCCCTTGCTCCCGTTGCCTGTCTGGATAATCCAGACTTACCTTGTGAACGTGTTTCTGTATGTAAAACCCTTCCATTTTGGAAGGGTTTGTATAAGGTTATTGAGGATTATGTGGATAACTTCTCTCTAGCAGACCTGGTAAACCAGGAACCTTTGAAAAACATTTAAAACCTATATTTGAACAGTACACCAGAGGGAGCCACCGCCACATCCAGATTCTTGCTCTTTGGTAGCGTGTGGAGGAAGGGAACCAGAAAGCCGGTGAAGCTGCCGATTGCAGCGCCTGCCAGCACATCGGTGATGAAGTGGTTCCCACTGAGAATTCGCTGCACCCCAGTGGCCACCGCCATGGTGAGGCTTCCTGCAATCACCGGAATCTTCCACTTCGACTCGGGAAAATACTTGGAGAAGGTGTAGCTGAGAAAAACGGCTCCGTTGAAGGCCATGGTAGTGTGGCCGGAGGGAAAGGATTTCTGGTAGTCCCCGTCATCTATCTTGTCCTGGGGTGCCCCGTCAAAGTACATGTAGGGTCGCTCCCGCTTCACGCTGAATTTCAAAGCCTCCTTGATGCCATTGGCCCACAGCATAGATTCAGCGTACATCACCGCCCAAATTCCCCACTCGCTCTTGTCCGTGGCAAAGAGGGCCAAGGGCGCAGCCATGGCAATAACCTCCGTAACAGTTCCGGTAATGTGCAGTGGCTTGGAATAGGGTCGGGCAGCCCAACGGTCAAAGGGGTTCACCTCATTCAACTCTAATTTTCCACCGGTAAATTCCTCCACTGGTGCAAAGAAATCGTAGATGAACAGACCGCCGCTGAGAGCCAAACCTCCGCCACCAATGATTCCGTCATATACAGGATCCAGCTTGAAAACCTGGGACCTTCCCTCAAAGAAATCCCCGATTCCAGCAAAACAGAAGCTTGTGGAAGCTACAAAAAGCAAAACGACTGCCGTGGACCGCAACCTCAATGTACAACGTGTCATTCTGACTCCTCTAAAATTGTTAAACAGGAATAAAACGTGACAAGGCTATTTTCTTGTCACCTCATACAGAATAATAGCCGCAGCCTGGGCAACATTCAAGCTCTCTACCGGCCATGAATCGGGATTGGAAAGCTGCTTTTCCCCACGCTCCAGGCTGAAGGCGGAGGGAATCACCACCAGACAGTCGCAGTTGTCCTTAACCACCTGGGAAATACCCTGCTCCTCGTTGCCCAGAACTACCAAGGCAGGCTTTGTTCCCCGCTCACGGTTCACCTTCGATAGGGGAGTGGAGGCACGTACATCTGTCCCGATTCGGTACATTTTCCCCTGCAAATCCTGCAGCAGGCGTATTACAGACCGTACGGAATACATCTTCACATATTCCATGCCACCCTGGGCAATTCGATAGGTACTGGTGGTGATGGAGCTTTGGGCATCATTTATGGGAAGGATGATGTTCTTTATACCGAAGAAGGCCGCACTTCTGGCGATGGCACCCAGATTGTTGGCATTTCCCACCCTATCCAGCAGCAGCGCCGATTCCCCCGACTCAATCCAGTCAGCCACCGTGGATGCGGTGAGGGGTGCTGGAGGCTTCTCTTCAATCATAGCCACCACCCCCTGGTGATGGACACTGCCGCAGAGCCGCTCCAAATCCTTGTTTTCCACCATGTTGTAGGGAACCTTGTTTTGGGCAAGGAAGCGGCACAGTTCTCCGAACTTCTTGGAGTTCTCCTCCGAGTAATAGAATCGCCGTATGCTCTCAGGATGCACCTTTCCCAAAGCCTTTACCGCCGCAAATCCGCAGACTGCCAATTCCTGATTTTTCTTGTTCTTCATCTATCAACACTCTTTCATTGTAAAATTGTTATCTCAACACGGCGGTTTGCGGCTCGTCCTGCGTCGGTATTGTTGTCGCCCACCGGCCGTGTGCCACCGTAGCCCTTGAACATGAACTGCTCCGCCTTGAGGCCACGCTTCACCAGCTCAGCAATGACCGACTGGGCACGCTCCTCGGAAAGCTGCTGCTCTCCTGCAGGCCGACCGACGGCGGCAGTATGGCCTTCAATCAGGAAGGTTCCCCCCGGCACGGATTTCAACACCTCCGCCACTGCATCCAGTCGGCCCCGTTCCTGGGGCAAAAGCTGGGCACTATCCGCCACAAACTTCAGGTCACGAACAGAAAGCCGCACGCCCTTGTCCGTGTCCTCCACTTGGAACATGCCGTCCTGCTGGTCTGTAGCGGGCAACTTGTCAGAACCAGGCCTTTTGCCAGAGGATCCAAATCCCCCAGTGGAACCGGAACCTGTTTTGTCTTTACTGGAACCAGTGCCCGCAGATTCACGGCCGGTGGCTCCCATACCGCCTGAACCACCAGCACTGCCAGAACCAGATTTATCAGAACCGATTGAACCGGAACCAGTCCTTCCAGAACCAGCTCCGCTACCGTCAGCCAGTTCCCTGCCAAAACCAGTTTGCCCAGGGGAACCTGATTCCGAGCCTTTTCCCCCTCCGACTCCGCCGGAAGAGCCTGTTTCCCTCGGTCTTGTTCCAGAACCTCCCCCGACCCCATCGTCCTTCCTTGTCCCAGAACCTCCGGCAGGAGGCTCCTCTCCACGGGCAATGTACACCGCCCGCTCATACAGCTCCTTCTTGTCCACCTGCACCGGAATCTCCGTGAAAAGGGAAGTGGTTCCCTTGAATCTGATGGTCTCACCGTTTCGGTAGGTGAAGGTCTCGTCCAGTCGATCCAGCATCATCATGACGGCACAAGTCTCCTTGTCCACCAGAATGTCCACATCGTGGGTACCGGTGGCCTGACTCAACTGGCTGTCGATGATTCTGGGAGGATTGTATTTGTTGAAGCGAGTGGCGAACTTCGCCTTGATGCGGTAGACTGGTTGTCCCTTGTACAACTCTTCCCCCACAAACTCATACTCCACCGGCACCTCCAGCACCGTAAACTGCTTGTCGTTACGGGGATCCACCACACGCTCCGCCATTCCCTGCCAGCGGCTGCCCGTCTTTACCTTCTCCTGGGGAAAGACGGGGAAATTCCGCAGCTGGGGATAAAAACACAGCTCGGTAAACTGGATGCTGCCATCACCCAGCATCACGAAGGAGGAGGGGAGGATGTCGTCGATACCCTGGGCAGCCGTCCTGTTGTCACGCTTTGTCTGCTGGAAGACGAAGAAGTCGCCGGTGTACTGTGTTCCCCTCTGTCCCCTCCAGCTGCCGCTTCCCACAGGATTCAGGTAGCCCCGAGCCTCACGACTGGTGAGACCAATATACCGGCCGTTCACGTACTGACTCCAGTTGGAGCGCTCTACCAAGGTGTAGGTGCCGTCAAAGGTGTTGGTCAGCTGAACATTCCCGCCGGTGGAAGGGCTGGTGACCACAGAAGCAGTTCTGGACGAGCCAGCATTCTGGGCGAAAAAAAGTGGGGCTCCGAGAGAAGAAATCAAAATGACAAACGCGACACGAATCAGCACATAATCCCCGAATCTTCTCATGGAACCCCTCTCGATGATGAAAATACTTATTTATTAATATTTACCAGCTCAATATCGAATGCGATGTAGGCACCGCC
>CAMGSV010000033.1 GCA_946061495.1 uncultured Spirochaetales bacterium
AATATATTTTATATAAAGCAAGTCTCTTTAGTCAACTCAAAATTTCCACATGATGTAAAATTCATACAGACTTCCTTTCTTCAATCCATTGTAGTAGCAAGAAAGGTTTTGCGGAAATAAATGAGATTTTTCCCAATGGAAATCAATTCTCAGGAAAAGACCGTGTGGAGATACAAGCAGTAAAGGCAAAATTTTGCCAGCCGAATAAAACTGATTTCCGTGTCCCCAGACAAGCTGTGAACATTCTTTCCATAGGCTATCCAAATTATTCTGACAGCTTATTAGAATAATTCCTATAGCCTATTGGAATTCTTCCATTAAACTGTCAAAAGAATTATATTAGCCTAAAAAGAACATTCTTTCAGGCCATTATAGCCTCTCTAAAAAAACGAATATATTATTATACTTTCGGTGAATATACTATTGATTTTTATTACACGATTTGATATACATAAGGTGTTGGAGAGTCTGCTCCCTTTCCATCCATCTGTACAGTATTGTGTAGGTTGAATTCAGAAGTAGAAGATAAGGAAGAGAGTGATGTCTGATACCATCTTTCAGAAACGAATGAGAGAGTTGATGAAGGAAAAACGCTACTCCCAGAGGAAACTCTGTGACTTGTGTGGTATAACAGAGGCTGCCTTTAGCAGGTACATGACCAGCCAGCGGCTGCCAAAAACGGAGATACTTGCCAATTTGGCAAACATCTTGGGAACAACCAGCGACTACTTGATTGGAAACGAGGCCAATTATGGGTACGACCAGTTACGGTTCATCCTGGCATCCAGCATGGATGACTTGAGCCCCAATCAAAGGAAGGAGCTGACCTCGATCCTGATGGACGAGTACAAAAAAATGGAGGTTTAATGGAGAATTGCGAAGTGAATCAGATGGCAGCCCACTACCGGCTGCCATCCTGGAGAGCCCTTGAACTACTTGATATGGCAAGCCAGTTGCTCTGTCAGCATAAGTATTACGAGAAGGACTTTGATTATAAAAAGATGATTGCCAGCATGGGAGTACGCATAAAACCCTACTCAACCTTTACCCCCGAAAACTTGGAAAGACTGAGAAAGGAAACGCTGGGGATGCGGTTGGGAGGCCTGGCTCTACGGGAATATGATCCCCATCAAAAAAGGTGGTGCTGCCTTGTAGCCTATGATGACCAAGATTCAAGCCTAGACGAAATGGAAATCATCATCCATGAGTTTTCCCATATCTACCTTGGTCATACCCAGCAAAGTGTCCATGCCGAAGCCGAGGCAATCTACTTTTCAGTGGGCATTCTAGGCCTTTTACACCTAGAGCGGATTACACCGCTAGGAAAATATCTTGAACATTACAGGATGGCAGGCAAGACTCTTACTATCCTGATGAAACAGAAGTACAAGGAGGTGAGTTAGTGCATGTATCGCCATAAAAAAACTCCCTGAGATGCGCCAACATCTACAAGGAGTCTTTGGTCAGAGCCATAGGGTACTTGAAAAAGCACCTTGTGTATGATTCTTCAAAACAAGTTGGACGATTATATCATACATAGGCTCTCCGTGTCAAATGAAGTTGCAGGGTACTTTGTATAAAATCCTGCGAAAAATTTTATTTTAGGAGGGCATTCTTATGCTTAACATTAAAACCGTCAGGAATCCTCTTGTAACGGATCCTACTAAGGACAGCTACTGCTTCCGAAGCAGTTGTTCTCAAAAGATTTCTACACAGCAGCTTGTGAAAGAAATGTCAAACTATAACTCAAGCTTTACCGAAGCAGATCTTGCTGGTATGCTCAGCGTGTTGAACACGGTGGTAACCAACAAGCTGATGGAGGGCTATAATATAGAGTTCCCTTTTGGCAGCGTATTTCCAAGCGTCAGTGGCACTTGTGCTGGAATTCAAGATTCCTTTGTTCTTGGACAGGGGAATCATCAACTCTCATTTGGGTTCCTTGCCAATGCCACCACAAAACAGGCTGTGATGGCAGGTCTCAAATACAAGCAGCTCCAACCCGACTCATCAAATGAGGCACGGCTCTACAGGCTCAGTTCATTAACGGACAACGCAAAGGAAAGTCATGAGCTGTCCCTTTCTGCAGGCAAGATTCTCCGATTGCACGGACGAAACCTTACCTTTGATTTTGATGACGCTGCTCAGGGAGTGTTCCTTGAAAATGTAGATGGCAAAAATCGGATGGAACGATTTACCAGAGCAGGAAGCAACATCATAGACCTCCCCATTCCCGATGATTTGGCAGCAGGAGACTACACTGTCTTCATAGTGACAAAACCTGGAACCAACTACTTCACAGCAAGTATAGGTCAGATTGTCACAGTAGCCTAGTTGCTCCCACAAAAAATCCCCTCGCCTTGGGCTCCAGCCAAGACGAGGGGCTTCTTGTCATTCTACTACTGGGCTACTTCCTGGCGGCCACCACGTACTGGCTGAGCATCCGCCACATCCCAATGGTGCAGCATCCTCCACAACCGGCTCCAACTCACTCCCGCAGGCAGCCCACCGGCTATACCATTGAATGGGCAGACGGTCAAGATATTTGCCCAGACGACCTGTATTTTAACTCCTACTAAGAACTATAATTAAATGAGTTTTGATTGAATTTTCATGCAAGCTGTTATATAGTTGATTTGGAGGCATACAATGGCAATGTTACAAGTGCGAGATATGGATGACCGCCTATATGAACGGTTAAGATTCGCTGCAAAAAATGACAATCGTTCCATCAGTCAGCAGGTTATAACTATTTTACAAAATTATTTTACATCAGTTCCTGTAAAAACAAAAAATGCTACAGAAGAATTCTTAAAACTTGCAGGTTCATGGGAAGATTCTCGAAGTGCATCAGAAATAATAGATGATATTTACAAATCTCGGACAAGTTCAACAAGATTTGAGGCATTAGATGGCATATTTGATTGATACCGACACAATAATATTTGCACTCCGTGGTGATAGTACTGTTTTAGCAAAGTTTGAAGAGAACAAAAATCTTCCCATTTCAATATCTCTGATAACTTACGCTGAATTGGTGTTTGGTGCAAAACGCTCCCAAAATGAACAAAAGAATATGATAAAGGTAAATCATATTCGAGATATTTATCCAATTGAAAAATTAAATGAAGGCATTATGGAAGTTTTTGCAGATATAAAAGCAAAAATGTTTGACAAAGGCATAAGAATAGAAGATATGGATTTGCTGATTGCTGCCACTGCAATTTACAATGAATTAACTTTGGTAACAAATAACACAAAACACTTTGAAAATGTTCCAAATCTTAAAATAGAGAATTGGAAAAATAGACAAGAAAACTTAACCTAAGTCCCCACCCACAAAGAATCCCCCTGGCCCAGCACAAGCTAGATCAGGGGGTACTTGTATTCAAAGCAATTTTGTAGCTTAAGCCTGCTTCAAATACTGGTTGATGCTGGCGGCAGCACGGCGACCGTCTCCCATGGCAAGGATAACGGTGGCGGCACCTTGCACAATGTCTCCACCAGCCCACACCTTGGGCAGGGAGGTGGCGCAGTGTTCGTCCGTCGTGATGTTTCCCTTGCGGTTCACCTCCAGGCCGGGGGTTGTCTTCATCATCAGGGGGCTGGAGTCATTGCCCAAGGCCACAATCAAGGCATCGCAGGGAATCTCATGCTCGCTGCCGGGAATCGCCACGGGGCTGCGGCGGCCGGACTCGTCTGGTTCTCCCAGCTCATAAGAAAGAGCCTCTACGCCACGAATGCGACCTTCTTCATCTCCCAAAATCCGAGTGGGATTTTCCAAGAACAGGAACTCTACACCTTCTTCCTCCGCATGGGCAATTTCTTCCCGACGGGCAGGCATTTCATTTCTAGTTCGGCGATAAATGACGGAAACCTTTTCTGCTCCCAAGCGGAATGCAGTACGGGCGGCATCCATGGCAACGTTTCCACCGCCCACAATGGCCACGTGCTTGGCATCGTACAGGGGGGTGTCCGCATTCTTGTCGTAGGCCCGCATCAGATTGGCGCGGGTCAGGTACTCGTTGGCGCTGAACACACCGATGAGGTTTTCCCCCTCGACGTTCAGGAACTTGGGCAGACCGGCACCGGTTCCCACAAAGGCGGCGTCAAAGCCCTGCTCCTCCAGCAGCTGCATCAGGGTGCCGGTGCGTCCCACCAAGAAATTCTCCCGGAACTGCACCCCCATCTTCTTCAGCTGATCAATCTCCTGGGACACGATGGACTTGGGCAGGCGGAACTCAGGGATTCCGTACACCATAACACCGCCGGACTTGTGGAACGCCTCGAACACCACCACCTCGTGGCCCGCACGGCGAACGTCAGCGGCGGCGGTGAGGCCAGCGGGACCGGAACCGATGATGGCCACCCGCTTACCTGTGGCGGGGGCAATGTCCGGCAGGGTCTGCAAATTGTTCTCCCGCTCGTAGTCCGCCACAAAGCGCTCCAGCCGCCCGATGGCCACAGACTTCTCCACATCCTTCAGCGCCTTTCCCACGGTGCACTGCTCCTGGCACTGCTTTTCCTGGGGGCAGACACGGCCGCAGATGGCGGGCAGCAGGTTGGTGGTCTTGATGATATCCACGGATTTCTTGAAGTCCCCCTTGGCAATCTCCGCGATGAACTGGGGAATGGGGACATTTACCGGACAGCCGTTGACGCAGGGCTGGTTCTTGCACTGGAGGCAGCGCTGGGCCTCCACCATGGCCTGCTCACTGGTGTAGCCCATGGCCACCTCATCCATGAGCCTGGCCCGCTCCCGGGGCTCCAACACCGGCATGTCCTGCTGGGGAATCGCCATCCGGTCCTTGGTGGTCAGCGGCCCCTGCTCCAGCTTCCTGTTGACGGCTGCCAATTCAGCCACTGCAATCTCCGACAGCTTCTGGGGCGTCACGTAGCTCATTTTCCACCTCCTGCGGCAATGGCCTCTGCCTGGGCTTCCATGCGGCACCTGTGCAGGTCCTCCTGCTCACGTCCCTTGAAGGAACGCATCCGCAGCATCATGTTGTCAAAGTCCACCAGATGGCCGTCGAATTCGGGGCCGTCCACACAGACGAACTGGGTCTTGCCGTCCACAGTGACCCGGCAGCAGCCGCACATTCCCGTTCCGTCAATCATGATGGTGTTCAGGGACACCACCGTGTGGACATCGTAGGGCTTGGTGGTGGCGGCGCAGAATTTCATCATGATGGGTGGTCCAATGGCCACCACCTCGTTCGGCTTTGGATTCTGCTCGCAATACTCCTTCAGGGGCTCGGTCACCAAGCCCTTCCTGCCGGCGGAACCGTCGTCTGTCATAATCACCAGTTCGTCGGCAATGGCCCGCATCTTGTCCTCAAAAATCAACAGCTCCTTGTTGCGGGCCCCCATGATGACGATGAGCTTGTTTCCGACGGCCTTGTAGGCCTGGGCAATGGGATACAATGGGGCAACACCAATTCCACCACCGACACACACCACCGTCCCCACCTTTTCGATGTGGGTGGGATTTCCCAAGGGCCCAAGAATGGCAGCCACCTGGTCACCTTCGTTCTTGCGGGACAATTTCAAGGTGGTGGCCCCCACCGTCTGGAACACCAGGGCAATCCAACCGGCCTCGGCATCCGCATCTGCGATGGTCAGGGGCACCCGCTCCCCAAACTCCAGGTCCAGCTGCACCAGCACGAACTGGCCCGCCCTGCGGTTCCGTGCAATGTCAGGTGCTGTCACCCGCATATAAAAAACATCTGCGGAAAGCTGCTGTTTTTCGATGATTGTATACATCCTCACCCCCACAACAATATTGGAGAAATTTAACGATAAATAATACCCTAAATCTGGGAAAAGAACAAGGACTGCAACAGGAGTGTAAGATGCCAGGAGCAGTGTTTATTCAGTGGCTGCTTGAAACATGATTTCCGACACCACATCCCCGTGGGTGACCCCGTAGTACAAGTCGCCGTAGACAGCGGCGGCGGAAACAATCTTCTTGCCGTAGTTGCGGGTCTCGGTGAAGGGAATCATCTCCAGAATCAGATCCTCTGGCAGGTCGGGGAAGTATTTCTTCCAGTTGCGCACATTGGTGATGCCCGCATTGTAGGAGTACAGGGCCTCGATGACCGAGCCCTCCAGCCGCCCCACCAGCTCCGCCAGGTAGAAGGAGCCGAAGTCAATGCTGGTCTGGGGATCCGTCAGATCGTACTGGCTCACCTTGAGCTTGCGGGCGATATCCCCCGCCGTGGCGGGCATCAGCTGGGCCAAGCCCACCGCCCCCGCATGGGAAGAGACACCAGCATCAAAGAAGCTTTCGCTGCGGATGAGGGCAAAAACCAGGTATTCCGGCAGCTGGTACTTTTGGGCGGCGGCAGAAATCTCCTGGGCATAGAGCCGTGGATAGGCCAGGCGGTACATCTCCTCGGTGGTCTGGGTGTCGGCATGGAAGATGGCGTTGGACATGAGCCGCAGTCCCTGGGCAGAATACAAGTCAGTGCCGTAGAGGGACAGGTGGGACGCCGCCTTCTGGGCCATCTCCAGACTGATGGAGCGGGAGTGCTCCTGCCACAGGGGATAGATTCTCTCCGGCAGGTCAAAGGCCATAAAGCCCGCCAGCAGCAGCTCCACGTCCATGTCCCGCTGGAAGTCCTCCAGCAGCCGGGTCTGGTACAGGCTCTGCCGTACCACTGCCGGGGAATATCCCAGCTGCACTGCCGCCAAAAGCCGATAGTACAGGTCGCAACCCTCTCGATATGCGGCGGCAAAAAGGCCGCGGGAAACGGCCTCCTCCACAGGCACACCTTGTTCAGCAGTCTGTGGTTCAACCGTTTCCCCAGCCGCCCCATGCCGAGCACCCACCAGTTCATCCAAGGTTTCCTGGGGAAATGCATCCAAATCCACCTGCCCCAGCTGCACCAGGCGGCCGCTGAGATAGGCGTAGCGGGCAAGGGTCTCCCCGTCGACATACTCCCTCATGAGGGTATAGCAGCGAAGCAGTCCGTTCCAATCACGATTGGTAACATACCGCAGGGCCATGGTCTCAAAGAAATCACTGTAATAGAGGACATCGTATATGGTGGGAATGTACTGCTTCAGGGCTTTCTCTGCGGCAGCGGTGGAAATTTTCAGCTGGGTGGAAAGATAATACCACAGGGCATTGTCATAATTTTCTGGTGTGGGGGCAATTTCCATAGCCGCCTGGAATTTTTCCAAGGCCTTGCGGCTGCCAGTGCCCAGCCCCTTGTCATATAGTCGGGCCGCATAGAAATTCAGATAAAAGGCAGTGTGTTTTGGAGAGTCCTTCTGGAGGGACTGGAGGGCTCCTTCAAAGAAATTGGCGGCATCCGTCAACTTCTGGGTTCCATACAAGAAGGTACGACCAATGTCCGAAAGCATCTCCTCCGATTGCTGAACAAGCCACAGATAGGCATCATCCTGACCCTGCAATAGTTCCGACAGAATCCGAAAGGACTGACCGTAGTCCCGCTGATGGACTGCCAACCGAAGCCGAATGCTTTGCATCGTCTCCTGAGATACGAGCCCCTCATTATTTGCCGCAAGAAATGACTCGAAGAACCGATGGTGATGAGGAGTAATGGATTCAAAAAGGAACCAGTCTTCAATCTCCCCCGCCAACCCCTGCTTATTTTTTCTGACAAGGGCGTGCAGGCGAATAGCAGTCAACTCAGCCGACAAAGGCTCCGAAACGTCTGTGGTGAGATAGATAATCTGCTCGTAATCTTCTGCAGCAAGCAACGCTTGGGATAGCCGCAACAAGCTTGCCGTATCAGGAAACCGCTTGTACAACTCCTGGGCCGTTGCAATCCGCTCTCCGACAGTACCGAACCGACTCAACTCTTCCAGGCATTTTTTTGCCAGAAAATCATCGGAACCCTTAGCCCCCTTCTCCAGATATCCGATAGCATCCGACTCCATTCCCTGCTGCATACTTTCCAGTGCCAGAAAATACCACTTATTGTCACCAAATTGCTCCCGAGGAGACAACGCCCGCCCTTCCCTGCAACCTGCAAGAAAAAGGATGGTTCCCACAAGGATGGTGAACAGAATGCGGTTGCGCAGTTCCATCTTACTGTGGCGGGATGACGAGGATAGTGCCAGCAACAATGTGGTCCGGATTCTTGATGTTATTGGCTGTGGCAATCCGCTTGTACAACCAAGGATTGTTGTAGTAGGACTGGGCAATGTCCCACAGGGTGTCCCCCCACTTCACCTGATAGCGCGCCACTTCCGAAGCCTTGGCGGCCTGGGGTGGAGGTGCGGGCACCACAGCTGGTGTCTCCACAATGACGATGACATCCTCCACAGCGGCAGTACTGTTTGGTACGGCCTCCATTTCCTGCTGGGAGACAGTAACGGTATGAGAATCCGTGACAGACACCTGGTTGTCGTTAATGCGACCACCAGCAAGTTGAGTGGGCAACAGGAACAGGATGAACAGCAGGATTCCCACGCAAATCAAAGCACAGATAACACAGATAGCAACGGCGAGGCCACCACGCCTCCTTCTGCTTTCCTGCTGCTTCAACGCAGTTTCCCGCTCGTCATACAATCCGCTAAAATCAAGGGGGCTCGCAGATGAAGCTGCCGTATCATTGGTGTAGAATGCAGGATCATTAAAATCATTTTCGTTAAACAAACCGGACTCTTCTCCAAAGGAAAAATCATTTCTCACTGGAGCGTCAAAGTCAGGAAGCTCGAACTTGCTGAAATCCGGTAAGGAATCTTCATATACGGTAGTATCCTGATGCGTGAACTCATCATCATTCCCAAAGCCAAAGTCCGGCAGGTCAAGGCTGGTGGCTTCCAGGCTGCTGTCGGCAGCGGTATCGTCACCAACCACGCTGCCCTCGTCAAAGTCCGGCAGGTCAAGGCTGGTGGCTTTCAGGCTGCTGTCGGCAGCGGTATCGTCACCAACCACGCTGCCCTCGCCAAAGTCCGGCAGGTCAAGGCTGGTGGCTTCCAGGCTGCTGTCGGCAATGGTGTCATCACCAACCACGCTGCTCTCGTCAAAGTCCGGCAGGTCAAGGCTGGTGGCCTCCAGGCTGCTGTCGGCAATGGTATCGTCACCAACCACGCTGCCCTCGTCAAAGTCCGGCAGGTCAAGGCTGGTGGCTTCCAGGCTGCTGTCGGCAATGGTGTCATCACCAACCACGCTGCTCTCGTCAAAGTCCGGCAGGTCAAGGCTGGTGGCCTCCAAGCTGCTGTCGGCAATGGTGTCATCCTTTCCAAGCAGGGCATCCAGATGGGAGTCATCTTCATCATCCTGATCATTGCCAGAAGCCACAAGGGCTGCCGCTCCAACTCCCGCCGCCAGCAGTGCATTTGAGCCATCAGCCTCCTGCTCATCCGCCACACGAGCATCCTCATCTTTTGCAACCTCATCCATGACAGAATCTACAGAAGCAAAATCATCAAGGTCAAGGCTATCCAAATCAAATGCGGGAACCTCCTCAGATGAGTTATCTGCCAAATCTAGACTCACATCACCAAGGTCGGGCAAATCATCAATGGTGGCAGGAGTCTCGGAAATGGCATCACTTTCTTCCGGGAAGCTATCCTCAAAGGAGGGGGAAGTATCCTCCGAGGCTACAACATCAGATTCTTGAATAGAGCGAGAGGGCAAAGAATCTACAGATGAATAATCGTCCACATCAAAATCTGGCAACTCAAAATCAGCAATACCCGCACCACCGCCTGCAGCTGGTTGGGAAAAATCCTCCTGGGCAAATTGTTCTTCCGGTTCCTCCACAGGCCCATTCACCGGAGCCTCTGGCAGCGACGGCTGTTCAAAATCGCCATCCGAAACATCAGTGGCATTATCAACAATACTGAGTTTCTTTTCAGCAGGAAGATTCACAAGATCGGATTTTGTGGCACTAGTCTTGCCTGATTCAGGCTCTACAACTTCGGCATCAAGCATATTATTCTCATCTAGTTTAAGGGTAAAAGTTATGTTCGTTTCACCACCTGGATGGGGAGCAAACTCAGACAACTCCAGTGTGTCCACATACTCCGCATCCTCCATGGTGCCAGATTCAGAGCGATACAGGTCAATGGAAGCAGTTGTCTGATTGTCCTGAACCGTGGTCAATTCCATCAATTTTTTTTGTGGAACTCCATCCTCCATAATAGGATAAAAGGTTCCATCCGCCAGTTTTATACCGATTTTTTTGCCCATGCAATATATGTTATTATTGATAGAGATTCTTGTCAAGTTTGTTTCTTGACACCCTCCCCAGAGAACGCCATAATACATATATTATGGATATATCGTCAATTGCAGTTGCATTTCTCATTATAGTAGTTTTTCTAGTCATCATTACAAGTTTTTCTGGCAAAAAAGCCCAAGTCGAGAAAGGCGCCAAAACCCGCAAGCGTTCTGTCATAATCAAGGATGCCACCAAAAAGTTGTCCCAGAACCCTCACAACATTCCAGCACTCACAGAGCTGTCCAACTTGTATTATCAGGAGCACAACTGGGAAAAGGCATACCCGCTTTTGGATGAGCTATTGAATTTGGCCGCCACAAACAAAGATATCAACTACTTCCAAGTAGCCCTGAACCAAGGCATTACTGCCCTCAACCTAAAAAAACCAGATGATGCCATGAAGGGACTCATCTCTGCCTACAAAATCAACAGCAACAACTTTGAGGTCAACTATTACATAGGCCTGGCATATTATCAAAACAATGCCTTTGACAAGGCAATTCCCTATCTCCGAAAAGCCGCCTCCTTCAACCAGGAGACCCAAGGTTTGAATGAATGCATTGGCTTGTCATACTACAACCTCAAGCGTTACCGAGATTCCCTGCCCTTTTTGAAGCGTGCCCTAGAGGAAAAGCCAGATGAAAAATCAGTCCTGTTTTCCATGGCCGATGCAATGCAGCAAACTGGCTTTGGAGACAAGGCTCTGAAGGTATTCATGCACCTGCGGGCAGACCCTGAATATGGAGCCCGCTCCTGCCTTGCAGCTGGTATCATGCACATGAATGGGGGAAGCTTGGAAAAGGCTACTCAGGACTTTGAAATTGCCCTCAAACACCAAAATATTGTGCCGGAAACATTACTGGAAATTAAATATCGTCTGGCGGGATGCTACATCCAAAATGGAAATATAGACCAAGGACTCACCCTGCTGAAAGAAATTCAAATCATCAATCCTAGCTACCGGGATGTCAATTCTTTGATTACCCGCTATACAGAATTAAAGCAGAATAAAAACCTGCAGATCTACCTCACTGCAGGCAACAGTGACTTTGTCTCCCTCTGTCGTAGACTTGTAGAAACCTTTTACGGCCGTGCTGTGGTTCGCATCCTGGACATTGCCGTTACCACCGACAACACAGAGGTGCTGACCGAGGTTGAGACCGCCAAGTGGGAGGACGTGGTTATTTTCCGTTTCTACCGAACGTCAGGCTCCATAGGAGAGCTGCATATCAGGGATTTTCACGCCAGAATCAAGGATGCACGAGCAGGGCACGGCATTTGCCTCACTGCGGGAAGCTACTCCGACGAAGCTAAGAAATACATCGAGGGCCGCCCCATCGACTTGGTGGACAAGACCGAGCTTGTCAAGCGACTGAAAAAGATTGACACCATGTAATTATATCTGCTGAATCAGCACAAGATGCCGCTGATGGTCCTCCATAAAAGGAACCGTCAGCGGTTTTATTGTATATTCCGGCACAATCGAAGCTATGGCACTCATTTCCGCCTCAATGCTTTCCAGCTTTGCCTTGTAGGCGGCCAGTACCCCGCCCACACCAATAGTCCGCAGCAAGGTTTTTATCATCTTCTTGTCCAGTGGGCGGAAGGCTCGGAAGGTGGCCACATCAAAGGACTGGGGCGGAACCTGCTCTGCCTGCATATTCTCCACCCGCACATTTTTCAGCCCCAGAACGGCGGCGCAATTCTCCAAGAAGGCGCAGCGCTTGCTCATCCGTTCCACCAGCACAAACTGGAGCTGGGGCAGGGCAATTGCCAGGGGAATGCCCGGCAAGCCGCCGCCAGAACCAATATCTGCCACCTGAACCGGCTCCAGCCGCCCCTGCTGACGCTCCAGTGCCAGCTCCCGAATACAACGCCATCCGGAAAGGCTGTCC
Source organism: uncultured Spirochaetales bacterium (assembly GCA_946061495.1). Classification (GTDB taxonomy): domain Bacteria; phylum Spirochaetota; class Spirochaetia; order Treponematales; family Treponemataceae; genus Treponema_F. Next base: position 12,095 of record CAMGSV010000033.1, read on the forward strand.
AAAATGTGATTCACCACGATTTGCTCCTGGTTTTCTGCCCCTACCAAGTCATAGGCGGCATTGAACAGCATCAGTTCTCGGATATAACCCTCCAGCTTTTGCTGAACAACAGGGATTTCTTCCGAGGGAAAATCAAGGGCTGCAAGGCCCTGTTCCAAAAGTTGAGAAAAATTCATTGGTACCGCCATGATTTCATACTACTGTTGCAGAGGATTTCCAGAAAGGTGCATATTTTGCCGCCACCAAGATGGCTTCCACCATGCTGACCGCAGAGGCCGCTCCCTTTCCAGCAATGTCAAAGGCAGTACCGTGATCCACGGAGGTTCGCAGGATGGGCATGCCGCAGGTGATGGAAATGGTCCGCTCAAAGTCGTAGGTTTTTGTGGCAATATGGCCTTGGTCGTGGTACAAGGACAAAACACTGTTGTACCGTCCTTGCAGGGCCAGGTGGAACACGGAGTCGGCGCTCACTGGCCCCACCACCTGATACCCTGCCTTCTGCAATGTTTCCACAGCAGGGACAATGGCCTCCATCTCTTCGTTACCAAAAAGGCCATGCTCCCCGGAATGGGGATTCAGACCAGCAATGGCCATTGTCCCCTCGGTGATGCCAAGCTGGGCTAGCGCTCCAGTGCAACGGCGGATATAATCGATGATTCTGTCCTTTGTCACCAGCTGGCAGGCTCGGATCAAGGACACGTGGCGGGAAAGAAAAAACACCCGCAGATTCCGCACCTCGAACAAGGTGAGGGGATCGGTGGTGTCTGTCAAATCCCCGAACATCTCTGTATGACCGATAAAGGGAACGGCACCAGCCCGCAGGGACTCCTTGTTGATGGGAGCCGTTGCCACAGCCTGAGCCATCCCCCCGGTGGTCAGCTCAATTGCCCGCTGAATGTAATTGAAGGAAGCTGCACCACAGGCAGCGGAAACCTCTCCGTACTGATAAGAACCAGCCTCCACTCCCGGCACATCCTCCACCCGGGCAGATTCTGAGTCCAAGATGGAGGCGGGCAATCCACAACGCTGGCATGCATCCTCCAGCACCGAACGACTCCCCACCACATGACAAAGGGCAGCCTGCTGCACCTGGGGATCCGCCAAGGAACGCACCACAATCTCTGGACCGATTCCAGCAGGATCACCCATGGTAACTGCAATAATAGGCTTTGTAGGCATAGCGTCTCCTATACAATCAGGCTGCCACAACACTGCACATCACCCCTTTACACCACCGGCAGTCAGGCCGCTCACCAGGTGCTTTTCAATGCACAGGAAGAGGACGATGACCGGAATGGTGGCAAAGACCGATGTAGCAAACAAATACTGCCACTTGATGATGTTGAATCCGTAGAACACATTGATTCCCACGGTAATGGGCTTCAAGATGTCGGAGGAAATCAGCGTCAGGGCAATGGTATATTCGTTCCAGGAATTGATGAAAACGAAGATCAAGGTGGTGACGATGCCAGGTGCAGCAGTGGGCAACAGGATTCTCACCAGTGCCTGCACCGTTCCGCAGCCGTCAATCTTTGCCGCCTGTTCCATCTCTGAGGAAATGGAGGTGAAGGTGCCCCGCAGCAGCCAGATGACAAAGGCTTGGTTAAAGGCAGCATTCAGCAGGATAAGTCCCAAAATACTGTTGTTCAGGTTCATGTTCACCATCATGCGGTAGATACCAACCAGCAGAACCACCGGCGAAAACATCTGGCTCATGATGACGGCACCCATGAAGAAGCCCTTGCCCTTGAACTTCATGCGGGAAAGGGCATAGGCTGCAGGAATACCACAAAGAATGGCCAGGAGGGAAGCGCCGCCAGCCACCAGGATGGAATTCCCCAGGTAGCGGATGATGGGAGCCTCGGACCACACCTTCACAAAGTTCATCAGTTGCCAGGCCTTGGGCAGGATACCGCCACGAGTATCGTACATTTCCGCATTTGTCTTGGCGGCAGTGATCACCATGATGAAGTAGGGGTAGAGAATAACAACACAGGTTACAAGAATCCCAACGTACAGCAACATACGAGTGACTTTAAAACTATTTCCCTTCATACTCAGTCCTCCTGATCAGCCTTCAAGGATATCATCATATAAATACTTGCACAAATGGCAAGAACAACAAACCCGATGACAGAAACCGCCGCAGCCTCACCAAATTTTCCAGAGCTGAAGGAAAGGTCATACAAGTAGGTCACCAAGGTGTGGGTTTGGTCGGCGGGATCTCCCTTTGAAATAGTCCAGATAATGGGGAAGGAGTTGAACACATAGATGATATTCAACACGGTGGAAACAGACAAGCTGGGCATGACCAATGGCAGGGTAATTCTAAAGAGCTTTCCCCAGAAGCCAATGCCGTCCACATCGGCCGCCTCGTACAAGGCTCCATCAATACTCTGCAAACCAGACAAGACACAGAAGGTCACAAAGGGGATGGTGACAAAGATACCAACCCAGCATTCCCAGGCAAAGAAGGCGGCCGGGGTTGCCGTCCAGTTGATGTAGCTATCTATCAGGCCCAGGTTGTGCAAAAGGGTGTTGAGGGCGCCGTACTCAGGGTTGATGATATATTTCCAGACCACAGCCTGAATGATGAGCGCAGTTGCCCAGGGGAACACGATGACCGCACGGGCAATTTTTCTTCCTTTGAACTGCACGTTCAGAATCATAGCCAAGGTAAATCCAATGGCGGTGGAAAGTCCTACCACCACTATAGTCCAAATGAGCGTATTCTTGAGGGTGTTCCAGAAGGTGGGGTTATTGAACACGACAATGTAATTTGCAATGCCGTTCCATCCACGATTCACGCCAACCTTACTGATTTCAGAAAAGGACGACTGGAATACCGTGAAAATGGGAATCAGAATCATCACTCCCATCATCAAAATACTGGGCAGCAGCCAGATATACGGCTCAATCTTTTTAACTGACTGGAATGCTTGAGAGCGTACCTTTTTCTCCATGATTCCTCCTCGCTGACAGCGACGTTACGAATGCCAGAGTCGGAATCCGTAACGGTAAAAAAAGGGGCCTGAATTTCCTCAGGCCCCTAGTAAAATCACAGTGGATTACAAATGTTCCTTGCGAAACTTATTTGGTAACCTGAGCCTGCAGGGCATCCAATGCATCCTTGGCAGAAATCAGTCCCTGACCAACCTTCTGCTCCACATCGATAACACCATTGCGGACATCCATCCACTCGGGCTTCTGCATGGGATAGAACTGACAGGTAGGAAGAACGGCACAGAAGGTGGCGAAGTACTCGGAAGAACCAGTAGCATCGCTTCCGCCCTTCTTGTGGTTCTCGGCGTTCTTTGCCAGGTAGTCAGAAGCGTCCAGGGTAGCGGGCAGGAAGCCCTCGAACACCATGTAGTCGGAGTAGGTCTCACAAGCATAGAAGGCATCGAAGAACTTGGAGATGGCAGCGGTGCGGGCGGCCTGGTCAGCAGCCTTTGCATCCTTGAATACCATCAGCTGGTCGCAAACACCAAGACCAATTCCCTTGCCAGGAATGTTAACAGCCTCGTAGTTTACGGTGGAGTCAGCAGCAACCATGTTCATAGGACCAATCATCATAGCAAGGGTACCAGCGCTGAAGGCATCCTGCAGCGGATAGCGGGTGTCAGTGTAAGGACCGGCGTTGCAGTAGCCAGCGTCAATCAAAGACTTGATGTACTCAACGGCCTGCACGTTCTCGGCAGAGTTCAGGTTCCAGTTGCCAGCGGCATCCACGTAACCGCCACCGAAGTTCCAAGCATAGTAAGAGAAGGCAGCCTGCCCCTCGTCAGTGGAGATGTCCAATCCCCAAGGAACGATGGTGTCACCATAGGTGGCACGCAGAGCCTTACAAGCAGCCACAACCTCATCCCAAGTCTGGGGAGGAGTGGTGATTCCAGCACCGTTCAGCAGGTCAACATTGCAGAACAGTGCACGGCAGGATGCCAGAATGGGCAGTGCCCAAACAGTTCCATCCATCTCGTTGGAGTTCCAGAAGCTGGGGATAATCTGAGCCTTAACGGCGGCAGAGGTGTACTCCTCGGCGGGCATCAGCAGGTCATCAGCAACATAATCTGCAAAACCAGAAATGTTCAGGATGTCAGGCTGCTCGCCAGTGGAAATACGGGTGGTAACAACAGAGTAGATGTCGTTCCAAGATACAATCTCGATGTTCAAGTCGATGTCAGCGTTCGCTGTCTCGAAAGCCTTCTCAAATTCAGTCCACCACTCCTGGGTATAGTTTCCGTACTGGGAGATGATGACATCAACGACCTGCTTGCCAGCCTTGCTCTCGGCAGGCTTGCTACAGGCAACCATTGAGAACACTGCAGCAACAACCAACAGGATTCCTACAATTCTCTTCATGCTTTCCTCCAAAAAACATTAATTAAAGAAATTATCTAATTATAACTCTACCGTATTGTGTTGTCAAATTCTTTTCTTTAATAAAGGATATTCTAATCGGGATACACCAGGTGGTTCTCTGTG
>CAMGSV010000034.1 GCA_946061495.1 uncultured Spirochaetales bacterium
GATATCTTTGCATCTCTTGTTGAATCAACAAATTCAATATTTCCTGAAATCAAAGATACCGCATCAAAATCGGCATAACTGCTGTCATATCTGGTGTACCCACTGGAAATATATGAATCCGAGTCTCTGGAAACATTTAATCTGTTTCTTCGAGACAGAATAGAAAAGTCTGCATTTTTTTTATTATACCCTTTTACAAAAATCATAGTCCTTTTTGTTTTCGGATCTGTATAAATGAATTTTTCTTTAAGAGCTTCCAGTGGATTTTGCTGTTCTTTATCTGTCAGTTTATCAATAACATCATCAGTAATTGCAATTCTTAATGGAGATAATGCACCTAAAGATACAATTTCTTCAAAGATTCTTAATTGAATAAAACAACCATCTTCATCCATACTAAGGATTATATTCATGCTGCTTCTACCATTTCTTAGCAAATCAAGCTGATCTTCACTTGATTTATTACTAGGTGTAATTACAGTTTTCTTTCCTTCAAAAGAGAGTTCATAAACATTATCCAAATAATTAAACTCAATCTGAACTTCATCACCTTCTTTCATACCTTCAACAGGTGTCCTGAGAGTAACAATTACTTTATGGTCTCCGCCCCAAATAATATCCGATGTCTTCATATCCTTTTCCTATTTAACCACTGCGTATCTAAAAGAAACACCTTTTACATTATTTCCAAAATCAAAGTTCTGAAGTTCCTTTGGATTTATAAAAATGATAGTATCCCTAGGCTCCAAGGGCTTCGGCTGCTCTTTCTTAATAACTGAAAATTTTTCTTCATTTACCCTTTTCAAAGCCACCATATTTCCCAACTGATTTATAAGATAATACTTTCCATCTTTTGCCAATCGAACAGAAAAATATTCTTCCAAAGCAGTCTCACCATTTTCTTCATAAGAGTCTTTAATATAATTCTTTGTTACAATATTTTTAGACTTTTCTTTAAAAACAAAATCCTCAAGATGTTTATCGCTTACAGGAATTTTCTGACCTCTTATCTTGCAGATATATCTTTCATAAAATGCAATTCTTAATGGTTTCTCGTAGGGAGCATCACACCATGGACAAATATATTTATGATTATCATCAGGCTTTGCATAATGCCAGTTTCCACAAACAGAACATTTTACAACTAAATTTGAAGCTCTCTGAAAAGCTAATGCATATTCTTGTGCCCTAATTCTTGACACACGATTTTCTTTTCCATCAATAAATGTTTTCTGAAACAAGTACTTTAATGTAGTTGTAAAAACAACATCAGAGGGAAGCATTTGTGAAGACCGGTTTAAATCATTCGATGGATCTTCAACATAAGGATAAAGACCTTTGTAAGCCTCTGTCATTTGTTCAGGAGTTCCATCTTCAATGAAATCTCCAATATATGGATGACCAGCCTTTAATAATTCAAACAAAATAACTGCTAGAGAATAACTATCTGTAAAAATATCTGGATCGAGCTGCCGTGCAAGAATTTCTGGAGCCATGTAACGAGAGGTTCCAAGTACATTAACTTCATCAGCACCAGGAATATAGATGTTATCAATATCAATCATGCAAACTGAATTGACATCGATATTTTCGTTTATAAGGATATTATTTCCTGATAAATCACAGTAGGCCAAATTCTTTTTATGGAGATTAGCAAATTGTATGGCTATTTTTTGACCTAACAAAAGCCTCTTATACAAACCACCAGTGCTATTGTTATACCAGTCAGAAAAAGACATTTCTCGATTAGGGATAAGCGTTTTGTTTAACGAAATATGTCCTTTTACTTTCTTCATTACATATCCGATATAAGGTGAACTAATAATATCAAGTGGCTTGATAAACTGATCTGGATAGTCTATTCCCAAAAGCCAATTGAGTTTCTTTAATTTTTTCTTGTTTTTCAATTCAGATTCTTTCTTATACAGCTTTACTACATATTTATCATCAACTGTACTATATATAATTCCTTGAGCACCTTGGCCAATAATTTTAGAAAGATAATACTTGGTTCCACTAATTGATGTTAAAATTTGCCCTTCAAGTGTATCCATTGTCATTTATCTTCCCTCAATTCTACATATAAGGATAGTTTTATCATCGCCATTTTTCTTATTAAGACTGAATACCCAATCTGTCAATTCTACCACGAAATTTGGATTTTCAATAGCTAAATCGATGTAATCTGGAAACTCCGCAATTTTTTCAGAATTGAGTTCTTTTTCAATCCCATCTGTCATCAAAATTATCAAAATTGGCTGTAATTTGTCATGCTTTATTGAGGCAATCTTAAATTGCTGTTTAGGTATAGATTCTCCCAATGCAAATGTTTCTGATGTATAGAATTCGGGCTCCTCATATAAAAAAGAAGAACCTTCTCCATTTTTCACAATAACAGCCCCATCTCCAATTTTTCCCATGACGAGCCTATCGGTATAAACATATAAAAAATTGACGGTAGTACCATAATCACTCCAATTTTTACCAACCAGACTCTTCCATTTAGAAAAAATTTTCTGTTTTATTTCATCTTCTGTCAAGTCAACACAGTCCGAGAGCATGTTACACACAGCCTCACACGCTTTATCAGCTCCTTCTTTTGCAAGTTTACAAGTACTTACACCATCCGCGACCACAAACGCATAATTTCCCAAGTCATCAATTAGAAATGAATAGGAATCTTGATTACAAATACCATTTTTTTTGTGGTTCTCCCCTTGAACAGAGAGAACCATGATTCTTGCAGTATCAAGTTCTTTTATAATTACATCACTCATACAAGAATATCATCATCAGATTCGGAATCGAACTTAAGGAAACTCTGTACATTATCTGGGTCTGTGCTAGACATTCTACTAATGGTAGACATAGTTACCCATTTAAACATTTTGGCAATATCATTTGCATTAGACGCCCGCATCGGTTCTGTTTCATTATTTAAGAATGCTCTAAGCATATTAAGGTCAGTAGCTTCATCTACACTCATAGCAATTCTCATACATTTTGCACATCTAGGGGCTTCATGGAACAACGTGATTGGCTCCCAGTTCAAGTAGTTTTCAAGAGAGTCGTATTCTTTTCCGTCATAATCCGTTGGACATCCATCACTCAAAAGAACAATTGTTGGCTGGAAATCTTTTGATTTTACAATTTCTTTGTCTTCAATAACTTCTTTAAGCTTAGTAATAGCAGCACCCATTGGAGTTCTACCAGCTGCAACCAATTCAGCAATTTCTACATCCTTAATATCAGTCGGTAATTGATGGACAATGACTTCATCATTTCCACCAAAAGTGATTATACATAATTTGAAAACCCCACGAATGTCGTCAACATTCCGAAGAGTTGCAACCATATCCTGAATTGCTTTGTTTACAGCCTGGATTTTCATCCCACGCATACTACCGCTTACATCTGCCAGAATAAAAATGGGCAGAGCCCTTTCTTTGGTTATAACAAAATCATTTAATCCCATAATTCAACTCCTCTAAGTAACTCTATCTTAATTAAACTAAGCAACAACTTTCTGAGAAAGTTGAAAAAACCATTTAATTATGGTTCTAGACTAGTATCTTTTCAGTATTTTAGCCAGTTCCCTGACCAAATCGGCATTGCGGCGGTTGTACCTCCACTGGCACTCCATCAAGTGTACCACGAATCTGTCGGATGAGCAACCGTTGAATTTCGCAAGCCTGCGCTTGGCAAAGCTCCTGACAAACCAGAGGTTTGTGCGTTCTCTATCCCGTTCACATGGCTCTTCCCCCTGGCAAACTCGTTGTGGCTGTGTAGCTCCAGCTACACACTGGAATACACGGTAGTGGTCGTATCCGTTGACAATCAGGCCGTCATATGCCGCCCAGCCGTCGGAATAGATGGTGGATCTCTCCAGCACAAGTCCTTGTATTATAGGCATGAGGCTCTCCCTGGAGCAGTCGCTGACTATCCTGACGACGACCTTACCGCCTCGCTTGAGGAGGCCGAACACCGGCGTCTTTCCTGCCGCCCCGCGCCCCCTCTTCCCTCGCACCCTGCGGGCCCCGAAGTAGGACTCGTCAACCTCGAACTCCCCGCCCTCAGCCCTCGTCTCAGCAATCGCCGCCAGCAGTATCTTGTGCCGGAACTCATTGTACCAGCTGTTCACCGTGTTGCGGTTCACACCGACAATTTCCGCACACGCCGTCGCCGTTATGTCCGCACAAAAGCATCGGATAATCTGCCTGTGTTTTTGTGCACTTAATCTCTTGTATTTCATTGACTTTCATCTTCCTCTTTCTGGAGATGATAGTCAAGAACCTTTCCAAATTGTATGTCTTTGACCAGCTGGAGCGTTTCAAGGCCTTTAACCCGTCACCAATTTTTTTCCGCTTCCTGGCAAAGATTGAACACCATTGTGAGCGTCCAATCAGCGGGGCGCACTCCAAAGGGTGGCCTTTTTGTTTGGCTACCCTTGTCCGGCGGCATCGTCCGTCCAAAATGTAATCCGGTTACAGAACATTTCTTGCCCATCAGGTATAGTGGTCTCGTAGACTAATTGTTCGAGGTGCAATATGGCAAGGAAAAATGCTGTGGTAGATCGCAAGCTTTGTGTAGCCTGCGGTTCCTGTGCAAAGGTCTGCCCCAAGGATGCGATTTCTCTTCCCCAGGGGATTTTTGCCTTTGTAGATACATCAAAATGTGTGGGATGTGGTCTTTGTGCCAAGGAATGTCCTGCAACAGTAATTACCGTGGAGGTGGCATAATGGCTGTGGCAAAGAAAAAGAAGTGGAGCGAATATATGTGGATTGTTTCTGCCACATACTTGATTCTTGGTTTCTTTAACATCATGTTTGCATGGATTGGGCTTTTATGCTTTTTTATTCCCCTGATTCTTTCCATTGCCAATGGAAGAAAGACCTACTGCAATAGGTTTTGCGGAAGGGGACAGCTGTTTGCCATGCTGGGAAAGAAATTCAAGCTTTCCCGCAACAAGGACGTTCCCAAGTGGATGAAAGCCCGTTGGTTTCGCTATGGATTTTTGGCCTTCTTTTTGACCATGTTCATGCTGATGATTTGGAATACAGTCCAGGTGTTCCGAGGTGCTGCTACCTTAAGAGAGGCAGTGACCTTATTGTGGGCCTTCCGCCTGCCTTGGGAGTTTGCCTACCATGGAACAAGCTTTTCTCCATGGACGGCACAGTTTGCCTTTGGTTTTTACGGTGTCATGTTGACCTCTTCTGTTCTTGGAATGATTACCATGTTTGCCTATAAGCCCCGTTCCTGGTGCGTGTATTGCCCCATGGGAACCATGACCCAGCTGATTTGCATGGCAAAGCATCCTGCGGAGGCAAAAAATCCTGACTCCGTCAAGACCTTGGAGGACATAGTGGGCCACAAGGAGGTGCGGTTTGCAAAGACTTGTGGAAATAATGAGGCAAAGGGGAAGAAGTCTTGTCCATTATGTGGTATATTTGGAAAAGATGGAGGTAGTGAAAATGAAAGTCACGCTTAATGAAGACCCTGAGTTTGTAGCGAAGATGCGGGCTGCCCTGCAGAAGAAGGGGATGTATTGCCCCTGTCGTCTTGAGAAGATTGATGATAACTTCTGTATTTGCAAGGAATTTCGCGATCAGATAAATGACCCTGATTACGAGGGCTATTGTCACTGCAAGCTATACTACAAGTCAAAGGACTGATTTTACAAGGAGAATACAATGGCTGTATTGAAGGTAACAAAGGACGTTTTCGAGTCGCAGATTAAGACAAGTGACAAGGTTGTGATGCTGGATTTCTATGCTGATTGGTGTGGTCCCTGCAACATGGTGGCTCCGCTGGTGGCAGAGCTTGCCGAGGAAAATCCTGACTACTGCATCGGCAAGGTGAATGTAGATGATGAACCGGAATTGGCTCGCCAGTTCGGTGTGACTACAATTCCTACCTTGGTGGTGCTAAACAAGGGCGAGCTTGTTCGTCAATCTATTGGTGCTTTGCCCAAGGCAAAGCTTGAGGCGTTCCTAAAGGGCTAGCTGTCTCAGTTTTTCTCGGTCTAGGATTTTTAGACCGCCTCGGGAGGTTTCCACAATGCCCTCTGCTGCAAAGTATTTGACCATTCTGGATACAACCTCCCGGGCAGAGCCCATGTAGCGGGCAATCTGTTCGTGGGTCATTTTAATTGAATTGTTGCCTGTTTTTGCAACTTCGTCCCATAAGAATATTGCTAGACGTTTGTCAAAGCTCATAAACAGAATCTGCTGCATCACCCACATGACATCGGAAAATCGGGCGACGGCAGTTTCCAGTGCGAAGTTCTTCATGGCAATATTTCTATCAGCCATGTCTGCAAAGACTCCACCAGCAATGAGATAGCATTGGCTGTCCTCCTCTGCATCGATGGCTACGTCGAAGGTGATGGAATCCAGCACGCAGGAGGCGGAGAGCATGCAGATATCTTTGGGGAAGAGGCGATAGAGGGTGATTTCCCGCCCTTGCTCAGGTTGCAGGTAGACTCTCAGGCAGCCTGAAGTGACAACAATGGCTCCGGTGCAATCGTTTCCGTCGTGGATGAGGGTACCTTTGGAGTAACTTTGAATGCTGGTGCTTTGGCACAAGAGTTCTTGGTCTTTGGGGGGTAAATCCTTCCAGAAGGGGAAAAAACTGCTGAATTGATTTTGGCAGTCTTGCTGCTGCATAAATGGCTCCTTGAAATGGGGGCTAAAAATAAGGCCCACGGGCTTCATATCAAAGGTGGAAAATTATGAAAACTATTGTTGTAGGTGGCGTAGCAGGTGGAGCTTCCGCCGCTGCCCGTTTGAGAAGGCTTGATGAAAAAGCCGAAATCATTCTTCTGGAACGAGGAGGCTTCATCTCCTTTGCAAACTGCGGACTCCCTTATTATATCGGAGGGAGGATTGTGGAGCAAGAGGCATTGACCCTCCAGACTCCAGAAAGCTTTAAAGCCCGCTTTAATGTAGATGTTCGCATTATGAGCGAGGCGGTGGCCATTGACCGTGAGAAAAAACTGGTGGCAATCAAAAACCACGCTACAGGAGAAGAGTACCAAGAGTCCTATGACAGGTTGATTCTTTCCCCAGGGGCAGAGCCTCTGCGGCCTCCCGTAGGTGGAGAAGGCTCTGCCCGTGTTTTTACCCTGCGAAACATTCCTGACACCCTAAAAATCAAGAGCTTTATTGCGGCCAATAAACCAAAAACTGCTGTTGTAATGGGTGGTGGCTACATCGGCGTTGAGATGGCAGAAAATCTGCGGGAGGCAGGCTTGGAGGTAACCATCGTTGAGATGGCCGACCATTTGATTGCCCCCTTGGACTATGACATGGCCTGTGTATTGCAGCAGTACATGAGGATGGGTGGTATAAAGCTCCTTCTGAAAAACGGGGTAAAGCAGATTACTGACACAGGCTCCGGTCTTCACGTGGAGTTGACGGAGGGAGCTGTTGACTGCGACCTGCTGATTCTTTCCGTGGGAGTGCGTCCCGAAAGTGGCCTCGCCGTTGCCTCTGGCTTGGAGGTAAACCAGCGGGGAGCCATCGTTACCGACAATAAAATGGCTACTGCCGACAATGATATTTATGCTGTGGGTGACGCGGTGGAAGTGGTGGACTTTGTTACTGGCTCCCCGGCCTTTATCCCCCTTGCAGGACCTGCCAACAGACAGGGACGCATTGCGGCGGATAATATCGCAGGGCTTGGCAGCAGCTACAGCGGAACCCAGGGGACTGCTGTACTGAAGGTCTTTGAGATGACCGTGGCCACTACTGGTTTGAATGAGGTTGCAGCCCAGAGAGCTGGCATCGACTATGACAAGACCTACGGTTTTCCTGCCAGCCATGCCAGTTACTATCCCGGTGCCACCAATATGGGGATGAAAATCCTGTGGGACAAAAAGACACACCGGTTGATTGGAGCTCAGATTGTGGGCTTTGACGGGGTTGACAAGCGCATGGACGTGCTGGCCACCGCCATCCGTTTTGGTGCCAAGGTGACTGACCTGGTGGGACTGGAGCTGTGCTATGCCCCGCCCTTTGGCAGTGCAAAGGACCCGGTGAACCTGCTGGGCTTTGTGGCGGAAAACGTCATCACCGGCAAGGTGAAGCAGTTCTTCTGGCATGATGTTCCCAATCTTCCCACCGACGGTTCTGTTACCCTGCTGGATACCCGCACAAAGGATGAGGTGGCGGAAATGGGGGCAATTCCTGGTTTTGTAAACATTCCGGTGGACGAGCTGCGGCAGAATCTGGACAGTCTGCCCAAGGACAAGCCGGTGTATGTCCACTGTCTCAGCGGGCAGAGAAGCTACATCGCCTGTCGCATCCTGACCGGCAATGGCTATGACTGCTACAATTTGGCTGGGGGCTTCAAGCTGTACCAGGCAATCAAGGCAAATGAGGGGACAACCTAATTAGAAAAGAAGGAAAAGCTGGTGGAACTTGTCTTCACCAGCTTTTTTTGCAGGGATATGAGGAGTTATGGAGATAGAAACGGGGAAATGTCACCTCGCTCCTCCATGTATTTTCCTGTCATCACAAAGGTCAGAACCATGGTGGCAGACTCATAGTACAGGTGGTGCAGCTGGTGGGGATGGTCGCCTACCAAGAAGGTGAGGACAAGGCTGTACACAAAGGACACAAGACTGCCCAGTGCCACCAGGGAATTCATGTTGGGATTGCCGTGGAGGAGGGCGGAAAGACCATTTGTATAGAAGAATCTTCCGTAAAACAGCACTGGAATTGCCAGAAGCAGCTGCAGCAGGGCAAAGTTGATGGGATGGATGCCGCTTTTCATCAGGTCTGGCAGGGGAGTGGGCAGCATGGAGCCCATGGACACGTACATCAGGGCCAGGGTAAAAATCCATGCTCCGATGAGGCGATGCTTTTTTTCTTGGAGCTCCCTGTCTTGGACATCAGAGGCTGGCGTCCTCTCTTGTGCGGAGGGGGTGGTTTTTGCTTCCTGGGGTTTGAAGGGTGCACAGCCGAACCCCGCCCGCTCCACCTTTGCCACAATCAGCTCAGGGGTCACCTTGTCCGGATTGTAGCTGATGGTCATCTTTCCGGTGGCCAGGTTCACACTGCTGGACTCCCCGCCCGCTATCTTTCTGGTCACCCGCTCCACTGCACTGCTGCAGGCGGCACAGCTCATGCCGGTGATGGTGTAGGTCTCTTCCGTGGTCATGTTCACCCTCCGACTTTTAGTATATACCCCTATGGGATATATGGTCGAGTTGGGGGGAGATGAAGGGAATGGATGGTGTGTCACGGATAAAACAAGAGGGGGCACGGGCGTGCCAAGCCTCTGTGCCTGGTGGGCTTTGGGTGCACCGGCAGACATACCTATGTTATCGTACAAAAATCCTCTGTAGCAGTGCCCCAAAAAAAAACAAATTTTTTTCTTTTTTTCGTAACCTTCCTGTCCCCCGTTGGTTTGGTTTATAGATTGCAAGAGCAACAACAATCACCGCAGTTTCGACGGAAACATGCAGCCGCACACACTGCATTTTCTTGTTTTCTGCATCCTCCTCTCCTTTTTTTGTTGGGGTCCGGTACGTTGTATCGGGCCCCTTTTTTTCTTTAAGATAATTCCCCCTGCTGCCGATATATTAGTGAAATATTATGGATTCATGGAGGATGCCTGTATGGACAAGAAGGCTGCGGCGGATTTGCTGGCCATCCTCACTGCCCAGAACCAGGTGCTGGACTCCATCATCGAGTTGCAGAAGCTGGTTCGCCAGGCGGTAACGGAAAAGAATTGGGTGGACTTGGAGACAAGCCTGTTCAAGCTCAACGAGCTGACGGACAGCTTCACCCAGATGGAGGCAAAGAGAGAGGAGCTTTGTTGCCAGATTTGTGGTGTCTCAGGTTCACAACAGGTGCCTGGTATGCATCAGGTGTCCACCATGCTTCCCGATGAGGTGCGTCCCATGGTGCGGGAGGTGCTCCATCAGGTGCGGCGGAAGTTGTCGGCCTCCAAGGTTGAGAACGATGCCCTCAACGATTACATACGGATTACAAAGGATTTTTTGCAGGAAGTGTTTGACTCTGTAATTCCGAAGAATCGCAATACAGTGTATTCCAGCTCCGGCTCTGTAGTGAAGCCGGTACCGGAAAACCTGCTGATCAACACCGTATTATAGTAAAAGGAGTATAGGATGGCTTCTTCATTTGCAGGAATTGAGCTTGGTAAGCGCAGTCTCATGGCCCAGACCACTTCCATCGAGACGGCTGGACACAACATCGCCAATGCGGACACGGAGGGGTATTCCCGCCAGCGGGTGCACCTCCGCCAGTTCGACCCCTTGTACCGCCCGGATCTGACCCGTGCCGAGCGTCCCGGCCAGGTTGGCCAGGGTGTCTTTGTGGAGAGCATCAACCGGGTGCGGGACGAGATGCTGGAATCCCGCATCGTCTCCCAGACGAATCAGGAGTCCTACTGGGCAACCCGTGAGAAATACTACGTCATGCTGGAGCAGATTTACAACGAGCCCCAGGATGTCTCCATCCGCTCCAATATGGACAGCTTCTGGCAGTCCTGGCAGGAGTTGTCCCTGTATCCTGAGTCCCAGGCGGCCCGCCAGGCAATCGTCACCCGGGGTGAGTCTCTGGTGAATTCCATCCGCCAGCGGGAAAACAGTCTCTCCGGCGTCGGTGTGCTTTTGAACGGCGACATTGAGGCCACTGTCCAGCAGGTGAACAACTACACCACACAGATTGCGGAGCTGAACAAGGAGATTGTCCGTGTCCGCTCCATGGGCGACAACCCCAACGACCTGCTGGACCGCCGGGATCTGATGGTGGAAAAGCTTTCCTCTCTGGTGAACATCACCACCGACCAGCGTGACCCCGACGAGTTCATGGTCCACGTTGACGGACAGGTGCTGGTGCAGGGTGGGGTAGCCCGCCGCTTCGACACCATTTCCCCCACCGACAACAATACCTACAGCCAGGTGGTGTGGGCTGACACTGGCAACCTGGCCCAGATTTCCGGCGGCTCCCTGGGTGCCCTCATTGAGCTGCGGGATGTGGACGTGCGCAACGAGCTCCAGGAACTGAACACCATGACCATGAATTTCGCTGATTTGGTGAACGATGTACACCGCAACGCTGTGGGAGCCAACAACACCACCGGTCTGGATTTCTTCGTGCAGCAGCCCTTTGTCACCAATGTGGCCGGTAACTTCGATAGCAACGGCGACGGCGTGGAGGACTCATCCTACATCTTCCGCCTCACCGGCACCCATGCCCTGAAGCCCCAGGACCAGCTGGGCCTTGAGGGAACCATCACCATCGCCGGCAAGAACGGTACCATCGACGTGCCCTACTATCCCACGGACACGGTGGAGTCTGTCATTGCCCGCATCAACGATTCCGACGGGGAGGTGAAGGCCTACCTCGACCGCAACAACCATCTGGTGCTGAAGGCCACCACCGCCCAGGATCCCGCCAATCCCGACTTTGTGATTCGTCACGTGGAGGATTCCGGCCACTTCTTGGCGGGCTACTCCGGCATCCTGGCGGGCTCCGGTCCCGATAATGCCTATGACTACGGCCAGCCCAACGCCGTTGACCTTTTGGCCGGTGCCGGCACTGCCAATGGAGCCCAGTATGCGGTATCGCCAGTGTACAATCCCTCCGCCTACATTGCCGTGAACCCCGCCATTGCCAGCGACGTGCTGTCGGTGGCTTCCTCCTTCCCCGCTGGCTCCGGCTACGGTGAGAGCGGAGACAGCAGCGCCGCCACGGAGATTGCCTCCATCCGCAACTCCCAGGTGATGATTGGCCGCTACCGTACCCTGGACGACTATTTCGCCGAGTCCGTTACCAACGTGGGACTGAAGGGTGAGCAGGCCGAGATCAACCTTTTGAGCCAGCAGACTGTGATGGCGGATCTGCGGACCCTGAGGGACTCCATCTCCGGCGTCAATATCGACGAGGAGCTGGCCAACATCATCAAGTTCCAGCACGGCTACAATGCCTCCGCCCGCTTCATCACGGTGATTGATGAGCTGCTGGATACCGTAATCAACAGACTTGGAGTATAATCGGGGCCTGCCCCAAAGGAAGTAAGCGATGACAAGAGTTAGTACTGGAATGATGAACAATGACCTGCAGGGCAGCCTGCGTCTGCAGGAATCCCGCCTGTCTCGGGCAAACAACCAGCTCAGCAGCCAGCAGCGGATCCAGTCCCTGCGGGATGATCCGTTGGCCGCCGGCCATCTGGTCCGCTACCAGTCCTACCTGGGGCGGGTTCAGACCTTTGAGAAGAACGCCCAGGTGCTCACTGACCGTCTGGCCCTCACCGAAGGCTACATGGACCAGTCTCTGGAAATCATGCACCGCATCCGTGAGCTGGCCATCACCGGTGCCAACGGCACCTACACCCCAGAGGACATGCAGAATATGGCCGTCGAGGTGGACGAGCTGCTGAAGGAGCTGGTTCAGAACGCCAACGCCACTGGACCCGATGGCAACTCCCTCTTTGCCGGCACCCGGACAAACCGCACTGCCTTTGACATCGAGATGGCCACCGTCGCTGGTGCCTCTGAGCCGAAGATTGCCGCCGTTCGCTACAACGGCAACGTGGCGGGCAACAAGGTGGAGGTGGACGAGAACGCCTACCTGGAGACCTTCTCCGCCGGCAACCGGGTGTTCTGGTCCCAGCCCCAGGAGCTCTATTCCAGCCGGGATGCCTCCGCCTTCCGTGTGCCTGCTGACGGCGTGATTTCCGTGGACGGCCATGAGATTCGTCTCAATGCTGGCGACAACGTGTATGCAATTGTCGCCAAGATCAACGACTCTGGTGCCGCCGTCAAGGCTTCCATCGATCCTGTCACCTTCGGTCTGAACCTCCAGACCACCGACTCCCGCCAGCTGTGGCTCCAGGACCTGTCCGGCACCGTGCTGAACGACCTGGGCCTCATCAAGGATGCCAGCCAGCAGCCTCCCTACAACCTGGGGGACAGTGTCCGTGTTTCCGGCGGCTCCCTTTTTGACAGCGTCATCGCCCTGCGGGATGCCCTGCTGACCGGCGACCAGGAGGCCATCGGTGGCCGTGTGCTGGGTGGCATCGACGGTTCCGTCAGCAACCTGGTGGCTCGCATCGCCCAGTCTGGCTCCGAGTACGAGCGGGCTATGCAGAATGTGTCGCGTAACTCTCTGACTGCCTTGAATGTTACTTCTATGATCAGCCGCGAGGGTGACTTGGACTTCACCAAGGCGGTCACCGACATGAAGATGATGGAGTATGTCCAGCAGGCGACCTTGAGCAACGCAGCCAAGCTGTATTCAAGCACCTTGTTGAACTATCTCAGATAGGAAGGGTAGATGCAGGTAGAGACAAAGGCCAAGGGCTTGATTACAGTGGATGAGAAGCAGCGCCTCAGCTTTCCGGAGGGATTGTTCGGATTCGAGCAGTTCACAGACTATGTGCTGTTCGAGTCCGAGTACGAGCCCTTCCTGTGGCTTCAGTCCACGGAGAAGAAGGCCCTGGCCTTTCTTGTTGTGGATCCCTTCCTGATTTGTGGGGACTATGAGTTGGATGTGGATGACAAGGTGCTATCCAAGATTGACGTGTCATCCCCCGCCGATGTCTTTGTTCTGGCCATCCTGACGGTTCCTGCGGAGGGAAATCCCATCACCATGAACCTGCAGGGGCCCATCATCGTGAACAAGCAGAACAACAAGTGCCTCCAGGTGGTGATTTCTGACCCCAAGTGGGGGATCAAGCACGACCTCTTGGCCGAGATGAAGAAGCGGGGGAATCTATGCTGATACTGTCCCGCAAGATGAACCAAAAGATAAAGATTGGAGAGGAGATTACGGTCACTATCATCGAGATTCGTGGTGACCAGGTAAAGATCGGCGTGGAGGCACCCAAGAATGTGAAGGTCTTCCGCCAGGAAATCTTCAATGCCATCCAGACAGAAAATCAGGCCGCCGTATCACCGGAGAACATCGGTGTCCTGTCCCACCTGTTCACCTCCTGATACCAGCGGCCTCCAATCGACTGGCAGGGTGCTGCTGTCTTGCCTCCTTATTCAGCGGTGATTCCGTGACGACGCTGCTGGAATTTCTTCAGCATTGCCACACCGTTGCGCTTCCCATTGTACACAAACCCGCCGTTCCAGTATTCCAGGGCCGCAAAAAGCGCATTTCCACCGTCCTGGTCGTCACTGTGGTTGGTGCGGAAGGACACGTAGTTGGCCAGCTCCTCGAAATTCTGGTTGTGGAGGCACTCCAGCCGCTTGCGGTTGAATTCGTTCCATTTCTCCAGGTCCTTGAAGCCCTCGCCGTCATCCTCCACGATGAGGTGGGCGTGGGTGGGACTGAAGGAGTACCAGACCCGTACCTTTTTGTTTATGTCGCAGTTGTTTCCGTGCTTCACCGCATTTTTGATGACCTCGCTGATCTGCTGCTCCAGCAGGTTTATCTCCTTGATTTCCAGCGGGGCGGACTGGACGATGAGGAGGGTGAAGTATCTGATCTGGCGGAAGTCCGAGGGGAATTCCTTGAAAAACATATTCGTTCTGTCGAAGAGGGCGTCGTTTTCGTCTGACCGCAGTTCCTTGATCTGTTCCATATGTAGTTCCTCTTCTATTCGCTGAGAGTCAGCAAGGCTTCCTCAACACTGTTGGAGATGGGGAAGTATCCCATCAGCTTGGTGAGCTCAATGACCTTTTTCACGGAGCCATGGACATTGGAGATGGAGAGCTTTAAGTTCATCTTCTTGATGGTGGAGCAGATAAAGATAAGGGCACCGATTCCAGAGGAGTCGATGTAGTCCACCTGTTCAAGATTGATGACGAACTTCTTCACGTTCTTTTCCAGCATCTTCATCACCAGTTCCTTCAACTTGTATGAATTGTATAAGTCCATTTCGCCATTCACATCAACAATGTAAATCTCGCCGTTCTTTCGTATCTTCAGTTCCATATAGTTTCCTCCTATTGGATTTTGATGACCAGCAATGTCTGGTCATCATGCTGGTGGTCAGTACCGCTGAACTTTACGATGTCATTTTTCACCTTGTCTGCAATTTCTTTTCCCGACAAATGCTTGTTTTGGAGAATCACCTCTAGCAGCCGGTTTTTTGAATACTGGATTCCACGGCTGTTGGGAGCCTCAATGACACCATCGGTATAGGTTATAATTATATCATCGGGATTTACGGGGAATTCCTTATCCTTATATTCGGTCTTTTTCTCCACACCCACCGGGTCGCTGATGTCGGAAATCTTCTCGATTTCACCGGTAGCGGCATGGAACAGGAGAATCGGGGTGGTGCCGCCGGTGGCGATCTGAATTTTGCGTCCTTCGGTGTCGTAGTTGATGAGGGCCACGCTGGCAAAGTGGTCGATGCTGGTCTCACTGGCGATTCCACGGTTGGCCCAGGAGAGGATGGTGGCGGCGCTTTGGGTGGTGTTCACCGTCAACCGCAGCATGGCCCGCAGCATTACCATAATCAGCAGGGAGGTCATTCCCTTGCCCGCCACGTCTGCAAGGATGAATGAGATTCTGTCCTTGCGGACGGGGATGATGTCGTAGTAGTCGCCGCAGATTCCCTCTGCAATCCTCTGGAAGGCTCCTAGAGAAAGGCTTGGAATTACCGGCAGCAACTTTGGATGGAGGGTGGCTTGAAGCCTGCAGGCAATGTCGGCTTCCTTGGTAAGCTCTGCATGCTCAGTGATCTCCTGGTAGGCGTATACAATCTTGATGGCAGCACTGGCAAGGTTGCTGAGGGCTCCGGCAATGTCATACTCCTTTTGGGTGAACTCAGGATTTCCGTAACAACGGGCCAAGGCCACTACACCGATGACCGTATCCTTGATTTTCAGGGGGTGGAATAGGTAGGAGCCACACTTGAGGAAGTCCTCCGGCTCATTCTGGATGATCCTGATGTCCGAGAGGGGGTCTGTTATCAACTCGCCACGTCCACTGCAGGCAACGGCGCCAAAAATTGTCTCGGTGAGGGGGAACTGGGCGAAACGGAAATTTGTTTCTACACGGATAACCTTGTGGGGCAGGTCTTCAGGAAGTCGGTAGGGGGGTGGAAAGTCTCCGGAAAATGCTTTTACTGGGGCGGCTACTCCATATTCGCGGGCGTCGGAGAGCGTTCCCGTGAGGGCA